>CAXMQC010000233.1:0-6623 GCA_964195285.1 Akkermansiaceae bacterium | reverse complement strand
GCCGCGGAATTGAGCATACTGCTGAGCGCCGACGTTGAGATACAGGCCCTGAATCGCAACTATCGGGGCAAGAACAAACCGACCAATGTGCTGTCCTTCCCGGCCGGTGATGTCGGCGCGGCGGGACGGCCCCGACTACTGGGCGATGTCGTGCTGGCGCTGGATACCGTTAAGCGGGAAGCCACCGCGCAATCGAAGCCGCTGGCCAACCATATGAGCCATCTGACGGTGCATGGCGTTTTGCATCTGCTTGGCCATGACCATGAAACCGAAACGCAAGCCACCGCCATGGAGGCGCTGGAAACCGAAATCCTGCGCGGCCTGGGGATCGCCGATCCTTACGCCGCCACGGATGAGCCGGTTGGATAGAAAGTGATGTCCGAAGAACCTCCATCTACCAGACGGCCCCCCAGCGACAACGGAAGCACTGCCGACGAACCCCGCAAACAGGGCTGGTTGTCATCGTTATTCCGCGGGCTGCGGGGCAAGGGCAACGGCGAGAACTCGCTGCGCGACAGTGTCGAGGCGCTGATCGAACAACGCGAGGAGCAGGCCGAACCGATCGATGCGGAAGAACATACGCTGATCGCCAACGTGCTGACATTGGGCACGGTAACTGTCGAGGACGCGATGGTGCCGCGCGCCGATATCGACGCCGTCGAAGACGACACACCACTGGACGAAGTGGTCGCGGCAATGACCAAGAAGGGGCATTCGCGCATCCCGGTCTATCAGGACACGCTGGACGAAGTTATCGGCATGATCCATATCCGCGACGTTCTGGGCGCGGTGCAACGCGCCAATGGCAACAACAAACGTCCCAGCCTGGGGACCCTGGTGCGCGAGGTGCTGTTCGTCGCGCCGAGCATGCGGGTGCTGGATCTGCTGCTACAGATGCGCAAGAGCCGCAATCATATGGCCCTGGTGGTCGACGAATATGGCGGCATAGACGGTCTGGTCACGATTGAGGACCTGGTCGAGGAAATTGTCGGCGAGATCGAGGGAGAGCACGATGCGGCGACAGCGCCGCGCATGGAGGAGTGCCCCGACGGTACGATCATCGTCGATGCCCGCCTGCCGATCGAGGAGTTGGAGGAGCGGGCCGGACCGTTGCTGGCGGGAACCGAGGAAGAGGCCGACGTGGATACGCTGGGCGGATTCGTGTCGGTTCTGGCCGGCCGGGTGCCGGTACGCGGCGAGCTTGTCATCCATGAGGAATCCGGGCTTGAGTTCGAGATCATGGATGCGGACCCACGCCGCGTGAAAAGACTGCGCGTGCGCAATATTCCGGCCCATCCGGGCGCGCATGACGACTGATCGGGCGGACCCAGTCGGCGGGTTCCCGAGGCGGGTCGACGTACTGGCCGACCAACTGGCCGCCCTGGCGGGATGGCGGCGATTCGCAATGGCGGGCGTGCTGGGACTCATCGCGACCCTGGCCCTGCCGCCGATCTACCTGATGCCGGTGCTGTATCCGGCCTTCGCCGGGCTGGTCTGGCTGCTGCCGGCGCGACTAGGCCGGATAGACGCCTTTTTTACCGGTTGGTGGTTCGGCATGGGCTATTTCGCGGCGAGCCTTTACTGGATCGGTTTCGCACCGGTTACCTTTTCCGCATCGCTCTGGTGGGTGGTGCCCGCTGCGATTTTCCTGATACCGAGCATTCTTTCCGTGTTTCACGGTATCGCGACCCTGGTGGCCAGCCGCATGGGCGGCGGCCATTTGCGGCGCGCGCTGATGCTGACCCTGGCCTGGGGACTCACCGAGTGGCTGCGGGGCCATCTCTTCACGGGCCTGCCCTGGAACCTGGCCGGTTATGGTTGGGTCGGCTCGGGCGCGATGGCGCAAGCGGCTTCGGTATTCGGCATGTATGGCGTAACCGTCCTGGCTGTAGCCTCCGCCACCATTATAGCCGGTATTGCGGGCGGGTCGCGCGGGCGGCGAATGGCGACGCTGTTGGTCGCGATCGCGATACCGCTTGCGGCATGGACCGGCGGGATGATCCGGCTGGCCGGGTTACCCGAGCCTGGCGCCGACACTGTGCCCGGTGTTGGGCTGCGGATCGTGCAGGCCAACATTCCACAAAAGGAGAAATGGAGCGGCAGCCTGATCCAGGGCAATTTCAACCTGCATCGCAGATTGAGCGTGGCGGGTCGGCCGGACTGGATTAGCCACGTCATCTGGCCGGAAACGGCGGCGGTCATCGACTTGACGCGATATCCGGACTGGGCCGAAGCGGCGTCTCAGGCGGTGCCGCCTGGTGGGCTGTTGCTGACCGGCACGCCGCGGCGCGTTCTCGATCCACCACAAGTCTGGAACTCGATGGTTGCGGTCGATGCACAAGGAAATATTACGCACGGATTCGATAAATTTCATCTTGTGCCGTTCGGCGAATACATGCCGATGCGGTCAATCCTGCCGTTCGAAAAAATTACCGCGGGCAGTCAGGATTTCTCCGCCGGGCCGGGCCCGCGCACCGTGCGGCTTGCGGGACTTCCCCCTGTCGGCCCGCTGATTTGTTACGAGGTTATATTTCCCGGCGCGGTGGTGGATCCGGCAGACCGTCCGGCCTGGTTGCTAAACCTCACGAACGACGCCTGGTACGGCCAAACGGCGGGCCCGTATCAGCATTTGGCCATCGCCCGGCTGCGCGCCATCGAGGAGGGACTGCCGCTGGTCCGCTCGGCAAATACCGGAATATCGGCGGTCTTCGACGCTTATGGTCGTGAAATCGCGCGGCTTGGCCTGAATGAACAAGGTGTCCTGGACAGTGGGTTGCCGCGGCCGGCGGCAACGCCAACCCTGTATGGCCGTTATGGAGACATAACATTCGCAATTCTAGTTGTACTTGTATTTATTTCTTTAATACGCGCCCCGCAGAATTAAATGTACGCGAAAAAGCATTCACACTATACGCATGCGCCTTGACCAATTACGTTTGTATGTTTTAAAAAGTTGATACATTTGATCACGACTTACTAAAACAACCAGGGTGTGCAACCGCACAAACCGCCATGCCAGCATCCAGAGAGCCAGTGAGCCGGACCGGCAAGCCAAATCCGGTAGATATCCATGTAGGCAGCCGTGTTCGACTTCGCCGCACGCTTCTTGGCTTCAGTCAGGAAAAACTGGGCGAAGCCGTCGGGTTGACCTTCCAGCAGATTCAGAAATACGAGCGCGGCGCCAACCGCATCGGCGCGAGCCGCATGTATGCATTGTCGCGGGTTCTGGATGTCCCTGTCGCGTTCTTCTTTGAGGAAATGCCACCTGAAATTTCAGGCAAGGGCGGCAAGCCGGTTCCCGGCCTCGCCGAAAAATATCAGGCCGAATTTTCCCACGACCCCTTGGCCAAACGCGAAACGCTGGAACTTGTCCGCGCCTATTATCGGATCAAGGAACCCACTGTTCGCAAGCGACTTTTCGATCTCGCCAAGAGCCTGGCAAACGCAAGCAGCGCTTGAATTTGGCGGCCAACCGCGCCGGCCAACATCCGGCGCCGGCCAAAACCCTTGACGTTCCCGGCCAAGCGCGGCAATAGTCGCGCCCGGTAACTGGGTTTTTAACGGACGTACCGCAGTGCCGCGGTGCGTCCGAAATTCGTATTTGTTCGACGATTGGGTTTTTTCCGGCAGGCCGCGGCGCCGGAGTTTAAATTTATCCCGATCCGGAAAAGGGGGCAAAGTTGGCCAGAAAGAACTTCGTATTCACCAGCGAATCGGTTTCCGAGGGGCATCCCGACAAGGTCTGCGATCGCATTTCGGACGCCATCGTCGACACCTATCTGGGGGCCGACCCCCTGTCGCGAGTCGCGGTGGAAACGCTTGCCACGACCAACCGTGTCGTCTTGGCCGGCGAAGTACGCGGACCGAGTTCGATCACGCGCGAGCATCTGGACGATGTGGTGCGCCAGGCGGTCAAGGATATTGGCTACGAGCAGGAGGGCTTTCACTGGAAAAGTTTGGATGTCGAATGCTACGTCCATGAACAATCCAGTGACATCGCCCAGGGCGTCGATTCCGCCGGTAACAAGGACGAGGGCGCGGGCGATCAAGGCATGATGTTCGGTTACGCCTGTGACGAGACGCCGGCCCTGATGCCGGCACCGATCTTTTACAGCCACGCCATCCTGAAGAGCATGGCGGAGGCTCGCCATTCTGGTGCGGTGCCGGGCTTTGCCCCCGACTCGAAGAGCCAGGTCACGCTGCAATATGAAGACGGCAAGCCGGTGCGGGCCACCGCGGTGGTCGTATCGACCCAACATGCCGAGGACCTGGACCAGGACCAGGTGCGCGAACTGGTGCGGCCCCATGTCGTCAATGTCCTGCCGGAAGGCTGGATGTGCGGCGAGGACAATTTTTACGTCAACCCGACCGGCCGGTTCGTGATCGGCGGGCCGGACGGCGATTGCGGTATAACCGGACGCAAGATCATCGTCGACACCTATGGCGGCGCGGCGCCCCATGGCGGCGGCGCCTTTTCCGGCAAGGACCCGACCAAGGTCGACCGCTCGGCCGCCTACGCATCGCGCTATCTTGCCAAGAATGTGGTCACCGCCGGCCTGGCCAGCCGCTGCTGTATACAGGTTGCCTACGCGATCGGCGTTTCCAAGCCGCTGTCGGTCTATGTCGACACCTATGGCACAGGTAATGTCGACGAGGACAAGCTGTCCGACGTGCTGCAGCAGCATATGGATTTGAGTCCGCGCGGAATTCGCGAGCATCTGGGCCTCAGCAAGCCAATCTACGCCCGCACTGCCGCCTACGGCCATTTTGGCCACGACCCGGACGCCGATGGTGGATTTTCCTGGGAGCGAACTGACCTGGCGGAGTCGCTGAGGTCAGCACTGGGTTAGCCTGACGGGTGACGCCGATGGGTGAAGCCCGCAAACATGTTTTCCACGGCCGCCGCAAGGGCCGATCGTTGCGGGCCGGCCGTCAGCGGCTGATCGACGAGCTTCTGCCCCGCCTGAACATCGATCCGGGCGGCGATCGGGTCGATCCGGCCGCGCTGTTCGGGCCGCCGGCGCGCGACGTCTGGCTGGAGGTCGGCTTCGGCGGCGGCGAGCATTTGGCGGAACAGGCGAGAAGGCATCCCGACGTCGGGATGATCGGCTGCGAACCTTTCATCAATGGCGTGGCACGGCTGCTGAGCGAAATCGAGCGCGACGGTCTGGAAAACATCCGGATCCACGCCGACGATGCGCGCGACCTGATCGATCGGCTGCCCGACGCATCGATCGGCCGGGCCTTCGTGCTGTTCTCCGACCCTTGGCCCAAGGCCCGTCACAACCGGCGGCGGTTCATCGGCCCGGAAAACCTGGATCGGCTGGCCCGGGTGATGAAGGATGGCGCCGAACTGCGTCTGGCCAGTGACCAGAAGTCCCTGATCCGCTGGATGCTGTTCCACGTTATCAACCATCCCGATTTCGAATGGACCGCGCGCGGTCCGCGGGACTGGCGGTCGCGCCCAGACGACTGGCCGGCGACCCGCTATGAATTGAAAGCCACCGGTGAAGGGACCGTCAGCGTCTACCTCGCGTTCCGCCGCTGCCCGCGTTGATCAGTGTGAGGTTCTCCTTGTAATTGGGCATGTTTTGCCCTAAATAGTCGGTCAATGAATCCCATACGGTCGTCATTGATGGCTGATAGCAAGTGGGTGGGCCCCTGGGCCCGCCCTTTTTAATTCCGGCGACGGAAGGCGTTGAGGTAAATGGATCCGATCAGGCGGGTCGAAAAAATGGTCGAGCCGGCACTGGCGGACATGGGTTTCGAGCTGGTGCGCGTGCAGATGTTCGGCTCGAAGCGGCCGACGCTGCAGATCATGGCTGAGCGCGCCGACGGCAGCCCGATGACCGTCGATCATTGCGCCGATATCAGCCACGCCGTATCGGCCGTACTGGAGGTTGAGGACCCGATCCGCGATGCCTATACGCTGGAGGTCAGTTCGCCGGGGATTGACAGGCCGCTGGTTCGCCCGCGGGACTTTGAGCGTCATACCGGTTACGAGGCCAGGATCGAAATGCATCGCCTGATAGACGGCCGGCGCCGCTTTCAGGGTCGCATTCTAGGGTTTGCGGACGGGACTGTCCGCCTGGACGCGAAGGACGGGGAAATTGATTTGCCGTTCGACGATGTCCAGCAAGCAAAACTGGTTTTGACTGATGAACTGCTGGCTGCCGCCGCGGCGGCACGCTGAAACAAGAGATACAGACGATGACAGAACAATTGCAGATGCACGTGGAGCTGTTGGCCGTGGCCGACACGGTAGCCCGCGACAAGGGCATCGAGCGCGAACAGGTGCTCGAGGCGATGGAACAGGCGATCCAGAAGGCCGGCCGTTCGAAATACGGACATGAGCATGACATCAGGGCCCATATCGATCGATCCACCGGCGCCATCGAACTGGCCCGCTATACCGAAGTCGTCGAAGAGGTGGAGAACGAAATCACCCAGGTTACCCTCGAGGAAGGGCAGAACCTGAAGGCCGGCGCCGAACTCGGGGAGTTCATTGTCGACCCGCTGCCGCCGATCGATTTCGGCCGCATCGCGGCGCAGACCGCCAAGCAGGTGATCGTGCAGAAGGTCCGCGAGGCCGAGCGCGAGCGCCAGTTCGAGGAATTCAAGGA
>CAXMQC010000232.1:0-8941 GCA_964195285.1 Akkermansiaceae bacterium | reverse complement strand
AATATCGCCACGGCGCGCTCATGCTCGATCTCCGGGCTGCGGCGCAGCACCGTCTGTTCATCGAGATCCAGCGATACAATCCTGGCGTCGCCCATCAGCCCAGGTCCCGCGCGCCCCTGTTAAGGCGGATCGAAATCGAAGCCGCATGCGCGTCCAATCCCTCCGCCCTGGCCAGCGTTACGGCGGCCGGGCCGATTTGGGCCAGGCTGTCGGCATCGCAGGCCACCATGGTGGTGCGCTTCATGAAATCGAGCACGCCAAGGCCCGAGGAATAGCGCGCGCTGCGCGCCGTGGGTAGCACATGGTTTGGCCCGGCGACGTAATCGCCGATGGCTTCCGGCGTATAGCGACCCAGGAAGATGGCGCCGGCATTGCGAATGCGCGCCGCCAGCGCGTCCGGGTCGGCAATGGCCAATTCGAGATGTTCCGGCGCGATGCGGTCGACCAGCGGCACGGCGTCCGCCAGCGCATCGACGAGGATGACGGCGCCGAAATCTTCCCAGCTTTTCTCCGCGATGGCGGCGCGCGGCAGACCGTCCAGATGCGCTTCGATGGCGCGCCCCACCTGGTCCGCGAAATCCGCATCGTCGGTAATCAGGATCGATTGGGCGGATTCGTCATGTTCGGCCTGCGACAGCAGGTCGATGGCGATCCAGCCGGCGTCGTTTTCCGCGTCCGCCACAACCAGTATTTCCGACGGCCCCGCGATCATGTCTATGCCGACCGTGCCGAAGACCTGGCGCTTGGCCGCCGCGACATAGGCGTTGCCCGGCCCCACCACCTTGTCGACCGGGGCGATCGGTCCGGCGCCGTAGGCCAGCGCCGCCACCGCCTGGGCCCCGCCGATCCGGTAGATCTCGGTGATCCCGGCCAACCGGGCCGCCGCCAGAACCAGCGGGTTCACCACGCCGTCCGGGGTCGGGACCACCATGACGCACCGCTCTACGCCGGCGACCCGCGCCGGAATCGCGTTCATCAAAACAGAGCTTGGATAGGCCGCCGTGCCGCCTGGTACATAAAGGCCGGCCGCGCCCACCGGCGTCCAGCGCTGGCCCAGCTTGACCCCTGCCTCGTCGGTGTAGGAAAGGTCGCCGGGTCTCTGTTTTTCGTGGAAGGACTGGATGCGGTCGGCGGCAACGCGCAGCGCACCCAGCGTGTCATCGCCACAGCGCGCCACCGCCGCCTCGATTTCGGCCTGCGAGAAACGCATGGTTTCCGGCGTCAGGTCCATACGATCGAAACGGCTGGTATATTCGATGACGGCTTCGTCGCCGCGCGCCCGCACGTCCGCCAGGATCGCAGCCACCGTATCGTTGACGTCGATCGAGGCTTCGCGCTTGGCGGCCAGCAACGAGCGAAAATCCGCCTCGAAACCCGCATCCGCGGCATTCAGCCTACGCGGCATCGGCAACCTCCCGAAACCGGTCGACCCAACCACCGACCTGGTCGGGTCGCGTCTTCCACGCGGCGCGGTTGACGATCAGTCGGCTGGTGATTTCGGCGATGGTCTCGACTTCGACAAGGCCGTTTTCGGCCAGCGTCTTGCCACTGGACACCAGATCGACGATACGCCGGCACAAGCCCAGCCCCGGCGCCAGTTCCATGGCGCCATTCAGTTTGATACATTCCGCCTGCACACCGCGCGCCGCGAAATGCGTCCGTGTTATGGCCGGGTATTTGGTGGCGATGCGGATATGGCTCCAGCGCGCCGGATCGTCCTTGCGCACCAGTTCCCGCGGCTCGGCCACCGCCAGCCGGCATTGGCCGATCTTCAGGTCTACCGGGGCGAACAGTTCGGGATAATTGAACTCCATCAGGATGTCGTTGCCGGCCACGCCCAGATGCGCCGCGCCGAAGGCCACGAATGTCGCCACGTCGAAGCTGCGTACGCGAATGATCGACAGTTCGGGGAGGTTGGTCGCGAACTGCAGCAGGCGCGAATTGGGATCGCCGAAGGCGAGCTCCGGTTCGATACCGGCGGCGCGCACCAGCGGCATCACCTCTTCCAGAATGCGCCCCTTGGGAAGCGCCAGGACAAGTTTTTCGTTGGCCGGCAAGGCTATGGTCTCCACGGGTTCTGCTATACTGGCCCCTATGTGGCACAAGGCGCGCCCGGATTCCAGTGTTGCGGGCCCGGGCGATGCGCAGACAGGGCAATTCCAGGGACCATGTCGACCAAGTTGACGCGCCCATGCGGCGGCATAATGTCGCATCGCAGGGCGCCGTGGCAAAACGAGTAATGTATCGGCAGAGTCGTGGCAGCCTTTAATATATTGAAATTACGCCAATAATTTCTGCCAGGCCATGAGGTCGCCGGCCCTGCCCATTCCCCTATTGGCAGTGTGGATTTGCTTGCTCTCAACGCAAGTTGCCAATAGAATGTACTTGCAATTGAGAATTATTCTCAATTAGGATAACTAATGCCGCAGGCCGGACAAGCAGATGGCCGGCTGAGCGGCATAGGGCAGATTAACTGCCGGGCAGGGCATCCTGCAATGCTGTAAATATTGGGAAAGGTGACGAACGCTATTATGACATTTGCAAATATGATGAAATCCGGGCGGCAGCGCAGGCTGTTGGCTGCGGCGATCCTGGCGGCCGGCATGTTGGGCCCTGCCGGGCCATCGCTGGCCAACGGCGATGAGGTGAACCTCTATTCCTACCGCCAGGAATTCCTGATCCGGCCTTTGCTGGACAAATTTACCGCGGAAACCGGCATCGCGGTCAACGTTCAATACGTCAAGGGCGGCATCCTGAAACGTATGCAGGAAGAAGGCGAAGCCGGCGTCGCCGATGCGGTGCTGACAGCGGATATTGCGACGCTCAGACAGCATGTCGAAGCGGATACCTTTCAGCCGGTCAAGTCGGAGATCCTGGCGGCCAACATCCCGGCGCAGTATCGCGATCCCGACGGCAAGTGGTTCGGGCTGACGACGCGGGCGCGGGTCATCGTCTATGCGAAGGACCGAATCCAGCCGGCCGAAATAGCGACCTACGAAGACCTTACCGATCCGAAATGGGAGGGGCGCATCTGCACGCGCTCGTCGGGCCATGTCTATATGAAGTCGCTGCTGGCTTCGATCATTACCGCCAAGGGCGAGGAAGTCGCACAAGGATGGGCCAAGGGTGTGAAGGACAATCTCGCCCGCAAACCCCAGGGCAACGACCGCGCTCAGGTCAAGGCGATCTGGCAGGGCGAATGCGACCTGGCGCTGATCAATACCTATTACATCGGCAAAATGCAGTTCAACGAGACCGAGCCAAAACAGAAGCAATGGGTGGCCTCCGTCGGCGTGATTTTCCCTAATCAGAACGATCGCGGGACCCATGTGAACATTTCCGGGGGCGGGGTCGCAAAATACGCGAAAAACCGGGAAAACGCGGTCAAGTTGCTGGAGTTCCTCAGCGGCGAGGCGGCCCAGGAATATTACGCCGCCAGCAATTACGAATATCCCGTAAAGGCGGGCGTCGCCTGGCATCCGGCGGTCGAAAGCTGGGGCCGGTTCCAGGCCGACGAAGCGCCGCTCGCGGCGGTCGCCGAACAGGTGCCGCTGGCGATCAAGCTCTACGACCGTGCGGGGTATCGATAGGGAGCTGAATTTGAGGAAGGGTTGGCCAACCGCATGGCGGTAATGGGGGATATCCAGGGCCCGATGCAGCACCGGCGCCGCTGGCGGCGTCCCCGTTTCGATGCCTGGGTCGCCGGCGCCGTGCTGGTGGCCCTGGTCGTGGTAAGCCCGATCGTCGCCGTCGCCTTGATGGCGCTGGGCTCCGACGAGGGTGTGTGGGCGCATCTGGTCTCCACCGTATTGCCCGGCTATCTGGTCAACACCCTGCTACTGGCCTCGGGTGTCGGCCTTGGCGTTCTGGTGGTCGGCATCGGGCCGGCCTGGCTGGTTTCGGTGTGCCGGTTCCCCGGGCGCGGCATCTTCGAATGGGCGCTGCTGCTGCCGCTGGCCGTGCCGCCCTATGTCATCGCCTTTGTCTATACCGACTTGCTGGAATATGCCGGCCCGGTACAGACCGGCTTGCGCGAGCTCTTCGGCTGGCAGAGCGCGCGCGATTACTGGTTCCCCGACATCCGCACGATCGGCGGCGCCGCCACGATGATGACCCTGGTCTTCTATCCCTACGTTTATCTTCTCACCCGCGCCGCCTTCGTTTCGCAGTCGGTCTGCCTGCTGGAGGCCAGCCGCGTGCTGGGCCGTACCGCCTGGGGCAGTTTTTTGACCGTCGCCCTGCCGATGGCGCGCCCGGCGATTGCCGCCGGCCTGTCGCTGGCGCTGATGGAAACGCTGGCCGATTTCGGAACCGTGCAATATTTCGCGGTCGATACCTTCACCACCGGCATCTACCGGGTCTGGCTGGACGTCAACGAGCCGGCGGCGGCGCAGATGGCGGCGACGCTGACCATCCTGGTCCTGGCCCTGATCTGGATCGAGCGCCGCTCGCGCCGTTCGCAGCGTTATCACCAGACAACCACGCGCTACCGCGCCTTGCCGGGTTATCGATTGGCGGGTTGGCGAAAATGGGCCGCCATCGCCGCCTGTACGGCGCCGATCCTGCTGGGCTTCGCGCTTCCGGCATGGGTGTTGGGCGGCCATGCGCTGGCCAATTTGGCGGGTGGGCTGGATTCGCGTTTCGCCGAGGATCTTGGCAACAGCCTGATGCTCGCCTCACTGGCCGCCGCCGTCTGCATCGCCGCCGCGATCTTCCTCGCCTATGGGGTGCGGCTCTCCGGCGGCCGCCTGCTGGCCGGCCTCAACCGATTCGCCAGCATTGGCTACGCCATTCCGGGTTCGGTGCTCGCGGTCGGCGTGGTGCCGCCGCTGGCCCGCCTCGACCACGGCATCGACTCCGCCCTGCAGGCCACCTTCGGCATCTCCACCGGCCTCTTGCTCAGCGGCACAGTGGCCGCCCTCATCTTCGCCTACACGGTGCGCTTCATGGCGCTGGCCAACGGCGCGGTGGAATCCGGGCTGGCCCGCGTGACCCCAAACATGGATGCCGCCGCCCGCACCCTGGGCGAGGGTCCCTGGGGCGTCCTGACCCGCATCCACCTGCCGCTGATACGGGGTGGCGTGTTGGCCGGCGCCATTCTGGTTTTCGTCGAGGTTTTGAAGGAACTTCCCGCCACCATCCTGCTGCGCCCGTTCAATTTCCAGACGCTGGCGACCCGAACCTACGAATACGCCAGCGAGGAGCGCATCGCCGAGGCGGCCTTGCCGGCGCTGACCATCGTGTTGGCGGGCATATTCCCGGTGATCATCCTGAGCCGCGCAATCAGGCGCTCACGCCCGGGGCACCCGGGGGATTTCTGAGCGGGCTGGTGCAGGCTCCACGAAGGTGGGCAAATTTTCTAGGCCGCGATATCGGCTGGGTGGCGGAACCGTTGCTCGGCGATCCGGTCGGCGGCAGTTTCCGGCAGGACATCCTCGTTGCGGGCCAGCGTGAAAATCTCGCCCAGAACATCGCCGATCCGCGCGACATGGGCCATCGCCGCATCGGCGTCGAATCTCGGGCCTTCGTGACTGATCCAGATGACGCCGCCGGCATTGATGACGTAGTCCGGCGCATAGAGTATGCCGCGCTCCCATAGCTCCTCGCCATGACGGGGCTCGGCGAGCTGATTGTTGGCCGACCCCGCGACGATGCTGGCGCGGATCTCGCCGATCGTCGAATCATTGATCACGGCGCCCAGTGCGCAGGGCGCGAAGACATCGACGTCGAGTGCGTGAATTTCGCTGGGGTCGGCCGCCGTCGCGCCCAGTCCCCGCACCGCTTTCTTGACCGCAAGCTCGTCGATATCGCTGACATGCAACACCGCCCCCGCCTCGGCCAGCCGTCGGCTCAACGCAAAACCGACATTGCCCAGACCCTGAACCGCGACCCTGACACCCTGCAGGTCGTCGCGGCCCAGCCGCGCTGCGGCCGCGATCCGGATGCCCGCGAAAACGCCCGCCGCGGTCGCCGGAGACGGATCGCCGGCGCCACCCTCGCGGATGCCGGCCACATGGCGCGTGGCCCGGCGCACGATCTCCAAATCCGCCGGGCGCGTGCCGACATCCTCGGCCGTGATGTATTGGCCGCCGAGCGAATCCACGAAACGGCCGAAGGCCAGCCATAGCGCCTCGCTCTTGTCGGATGCCGGATCGGCGATGATCACCGCCTTGCCGCCGCCATAGGGCAGGCCGGCCAGCGCCGACTTGAAGGTCATGCCGCGTGACAAACGCAACGCATCGGTCAGCGCGTCGTCCTCCGTCTCGTAAGGCCGCATGCGGCAACCGCCCAACGCCGGCCCCCGCGCCGTGCTGTGAATCGCCACGATGGCCTTGAGCCCCGACTCCGCGTCACGACAGAACGCGACCTGTTCATGGTCGTCGAAATCTATGGATGAAAAGACCGGCATGTATCCTCCCAGTCGCCCGCCCTTCGCGCGGACGCGAATAGTTTCATTGCATACCTAAAGAATACATCCGCCGTGGTTTAACAACGAGTAACGAGCGCGCGATTCGCGAAAAAAACCAGTAAATTGCGCGATTGCGGTCGCCGGATGCATTTTGACCCAACCGGCGAGCCCGGCGCGCAATTTCCTTGCCCGGCTGCTCGCGGCCGCCCCTGCGCCCACCCCCGGTCGTATCACCGCTGTTCTCACGGTTCGGTCAAAACCGGACCGCCCGAACGCGTGCAACTCTAGAAACATTCGACCTCGACGATCACAATTATGTTACAAGTCGGGTATGCACATTGAAATTTTATGATCAAAAAGCGTTAAATACCGCCATTGGTGCGGGACAATCATCGCGCCAAAAAAACGGGAGGCTTACCAATGAGAGGCATAAATAAACTTCTGCGGCGGTCCCTGGCGGGCGCGGCGGTTCTGGCGATCGCGGCCTGTGCGCAAGCGCCAAAGGAGATTGCCATGGTCGACCATATCAAGGCCGGCCTGATCGAGCAGGACGTATTCGTCGAGAAGGAGGCGGGCAAGATCTACCGGATTTCGCCCGACGAATTCGATGCCTACAAGAACGCGCCGCTCTATGCGTCGGTGGAGTCGGTACATCACCATCCCTTCAATGGCGAATATAACGGCCCCTACGAGAAGGGCGCAGCGCTGAATATGACATTGGCGCATTGGCTCTCGGCGACCGGCGACGTCACCTATCAGTGCAACGGGGACAACAGTACCGTCGCCGCAAAATATAAGAACCTGGTGCCGAACGGGGTCTACACGATGTGGTACGCCTATACGGCCAAGAAGTTCATGGGCTGCGAGGATTGCCCCTTCGCGACCATCGACTTCCCGGTCGGCGCGCCGGATGGCTCGGGCTCGGTTTTCCAGGCCGATGCCAGCGGCTCCGGGACGATCGAGGCGAGCATGGAACGCTGTGTCGAATCGAGCGACCCGAACCTGATGGCGATGTTTGCGATCGCCTATCACAGCGACGGCAAGACCTATGGCCCATCGCCCGGGCCGGTCGGCTCCGTCGCCCATGTGCAACTGTTCGCGGGCCTGCCGGAAGAATAGCCGCGCCAAACGCCAAAGACGGATAAGGGCCGCGTATATACGATACGCGGCCCTGCGGTGCTGTCCAGACCTCTGGGGCAAGCCGCCGGCCCGATGCGCTATTGTCTGGCCGTCGGAATGACTTAAGGTCTGGCCGCGGAAAGGCCACAGAGTGGCCTTATTTGGTCGAAAACCGCTCTGTATAATTCAATCATTCAGCGAGTATTTTTTGTGACACGGCAGCGCACACTAAATGCCTGATCTCTGCCTGCCCGAAAGTCGATTTACGCTGGAAGGACTGACATGCGAAACATTTTCGTCAACCATAATCCTGAGCCAATCGATCCAGGACGACCGAACGTCGTTCGCTCCGAGATCCTGGTCGCTGACGGCCTCGGAAGCATTCGCGACATCAACGTCCTGATCGACATTCAGCACACATTTGTCGGCGATCTCGTCATCTCACTCATCGGTCCGCGAGGCGCGCGCGTCCTGTTGGTCGGACGTGAAGGTGGGGGCGCCGACAACTTCAGGACAACGATCCTCGACGACGAAGCGGCGAGCGAGATCACGGACGCAAGGGCGCCATTTCGCGGCGTCTTCCGCCCCGAGGGCAGTCTGGCCGATTTCGACGGCCGTGATCCGAACGGCACCTGGACCCTCGAGATCGTGGACGCGGCGTTCGCAGATGGCGGTTTGTTGCGCCGATGGTCAATGGAGATCGAGACCGCCGATCCCGAGCCGCAATCGAATTACAATATTGAAGTCGACTTCCTCGGCGGGCTAAGCGATCGTCAGCAACAGGTTTTCGGCACTGCCGCGGCGCGCTGGTCCGAGGTCATTGTCGGTGATCTGCCGGAAGTATTCATCATGGGCCAGACGGTCGACGACCTGCGGATCGATGCCGAAGGGGTCGTTATCGACGGTCCCGGGCAGATCCTCGGACAAGCCGGCCCGAGGCTCGTTCGCACCGACGGCGGCCTGCCGATCACCGGGATCATGTCTTTCGATTCCGCGGATCGGGACCAGCTCGAAGCCAACGGTAGCCTGCAGAATGTGATTGTTCATGAGATGGCCCACTGTGTCGGCATCGGCACGCTCTGGAGCACGATGGCGCTGCTCGAAGGCGAAGGAACGGCGAATCCTGTCTTTATCGGGGTGAACGCCATGCGCGAGTGGGGCGATTTGAGCGGCGCCGGCCGGTCCATGCCCGTGCCGGTCGCCAACACCGGAGGGCCCGGCACTCGCGAGGGGCATTGGCGAGAGTCGGTGTTCGGAAACGAGCTCATGACGGGTTTTCTTGATGGCGGCATCACCCCGCCCAGCCGTGTGACCGTCGGCGCACCTGAGGATCTGCGCTACGACGTCAACTACGACGCCGCGGATGATTTTCGGTTGACGACACAAGACGAGCTGGTTGCGATGGGCCTGACG
>CAXMQC010000231.1:0-4946 GCA_964195285.1 Akkermansiaceae bacterium | reverse complement strand
CCCCCTTGCCCTGCCCTCGCCCATCGGCTATCCGGTTGGCCCATACGAACCGAGAGGAATCGCGTTGAGCATCGTGAGTATCGAGGGGCGGATCGCCGGAGAGCTTGCGGTTCGCGTCGAACAGGTCGCGGCCACCGTCGGGCTGCTGGACGAGGGGTCGACGGTTCCCTTCATCGCGCGCTATCGCAAGGAGGCGACCGGCGGGCTGGATGATGTGCAGCTTCGCGCGCTTGAAGAACGCCTGGTCTATCTGCGCGAAATGGAGCAACGCCGCGCCGCGATATCGAAAAGCATCGAGGAACAGGGCAAGCTTACCGACGAGCTGAGCGCCCGGATCGCGCAAGCCGATACCAAGGCGCGGCTCGAAGACCTTTACCTGCCCTACAAACAGAAGCGCCGCACCAAGGCGATGATCGCCCGCGAGGCTGGCCTGGAGCCGCTGGCCGATGCGTTGCTGGCCGACCCCGCGCTGGTCCCAGAGGAGGCGGCCGAGCCTTATGTGGATGCGGACAACGCCGATCTGACGGCCAGGGTCGCCAAGGGCAAGGAAAAGGAGGGCGCCAAGTTCTCAGACTATTTCGACCATTCCGAAGCCCTGAAGAAAATCCCGCCGCACCGCTCGCTGGCGGTGTTTCGCGGCCGCAAGGAAGAGGTGCTGAGCGTTGCCATCGCGGTGCCCAACCTCGACGAGACGGCGGCCGCGGTCCACCCCTGCGAGGCCACGGTGGCGCGCCATTTCGGGCTCGCCGACCAGGGGCGCGCCGCAGACACATGGCTGCTGGGCTGCGCCCGCTGGGCCTGGCGGGTGAAGATATCGCTGCATGCCGAGGCCGAACTGCTGCGCCGCCTGTGGGAGGCGGCCGAGGAAAGCGCCATTCGCGTGTTCGCCGAAAATATGCGCGACCTGCTGCTGGCCGCCCCGGCCGGCCGGCGCGCCACCCTGGCGCTGGACCCGGGATTCCGTACCGGCGTCAAGGTCGCGGCGATGGATGCGCAGGGCAAGCTCATGGAGACCGCGACGATCTATCCGCACGAGCCGCAGAAGAAATGGGACGAGTCGATCCATATCCTCGCCGCGCTCTGCGCCAAACATGGCAGCGAATTGATCGCCATCGGCAATGGCACCGCATCGCGCGAGACCGAAAAGTTGGCCGGCGAATTGATGACGCGCCACCCGGAGGCCAAACTGACCAAAATCGTCGTGTCGGAGGCCGGGGCGTCGGTCTATTCGGCCTCCGCCTTCGCCTCGCAGGAATTGCCCGACGTCGACGTGTCGCTGCGCGGCGCCGCCTCGATCGGGCGGCGGCTGCAGGACCCGCTGGCGGAGCTGGTCAAGATCGACCCGAAATCGATCGGCGTCGGCCAGTATCAGCATGACGTCAACGAAGCCAGATTGAGCCGCACCCTGGACGCCGTGGTCGAGGATTGCGTGAATGCCGTCGGCGTCGACGTCAACACCGCCTCGGCCCCGCTGCTGGCGCGCGTGTCGGGCATCGGCGAGACCCTGTCGCGCAATATCGTCGCGCAGCGCGACGCCGGCGGCGCTTTCGCCAACCGCGCCGGTCTGCAAAAGGTTTCCGGCCTCGGCCCCAAGGCCTTCGAGCAATGCGCCGGATTCCTGAGGGTCATGGATGGCGACGACCCCCTGGACCGGTCGGCGGTGCATCCCGAGGCCTATCCGGTGGCGCGCCGGATCATGGCGGCGACCGAGCTGTCCGTTGATGCGCTGATCGGCAATGCCGAGGTGCTGCGGTCGCTCAAGCCCGCTGAATTTACCGACGATACCTTCGGCGAGCCGACGGTGCGCGACATTCTGGGCGAGCTGGAAAAACCCGGCCGCGACCCGCGACCCGAATTCAAGGCCGCGGTGTTCATGGAGGGGGTGGAAAAGATCACCGACCTCAAGACCGGCATGATGCTGGAAGGCACGGTGACAAACGTCGTCGATTTCGGGGCTTTCGTGGATGTCGGCGTGCATCAGGACGGGCTGGTCCATGTCTCTGCGCTGGCCGACAAGTTCGTCAAGGACCCGCGCGAGGTGGTCCGCCCCGGCGATATTGTGAAGGTCAAGGGGCTGGAGATCGATTTGGCGCGCAAGCGCATCGCGCCGTCCATGCGAATGGACGACGGCGCGGCCAAGCCGAAACCGAAAGCAAAACGCGACGACCGCCGCCCGAAAGGCCAGCCACCGCACCGCAAGGGCGGGCCGAAAGACAAAGGCCCGCGTCCGCCGCAGGGCCCCGGGGGCGGTGGCAAGCCGAGCCCGCAACCCGATAGCGGCGGCGGCGCCCTGGCGGCGGCCTTCGCCGAGGCGATGAAGAAGCGCGAATGACACCGACGGTCGCCGGCAATGGATAAGGCGACATTCCCGGCCACGGGTCTGCCCGTGGAGACGGCGTTGCCCCGGCTGTGCGAGGCCCTGCAATCAGGCACCGGCGCGGTCGTCGAAGCGCCGCCCGGGGCGGGCAAGACGACGCTGGTCCCGCTGGCGCTGCTAGGCGAGGACTGGCTCGGCGGCGGCAGTATCCTGGTGTTGGAGCCGCGGCGGCTGGCAGCGCGCATGGCGGCGCGGCGGATGGCGGATTTGCTGGGCGAGGCGGTCGGCGAGACCGTCGGCTACCGGGTGCGCATGGACAGCCGTACCGGCCCCGCCACCCGCATCGAGGTGATCACCGAGGGCATCCTGACCCGCCGGCTGATCGACGACCCGGAATTGGCCGGCGTCGGCGCGGTGATCTTCGACGAGTTCCACGAGCGCAGCATCCATACCGATCTGGGCCTGGCCCTGTGTCTGGAAGCACGCGAGGCGCTGCGCGAGGATTTACGCATTCTGGTCATGTCGGCGACGCTCGACGGCGCGGCCGTGGCCTCGCTGATCGGCGGCGCCCCGGTCATTTCGAGCGAGGGCCGCGTCTTCCCGGTCGGGACCCGCCATCTCGACCGGCCGGCGCCGCGCGATCTGGATCACGCCATGGCGGCGGCGATTCGCGCCGCGCTGGACGAAGAAGATGGCGGCCTCCTGGCCTTCCTGCCCGGCGAGGGCGAAATCAGGCGGGTACAGGCGTTGCTGGAAGATGCCGCCCCGGCGCCGGATGTTCTCGTTGCGCCGCTGTTTGGTGCGTTGTCGCGGCAAGACCAGGACAAGGCCATCCATCGCGCGCCGCAGGGTATGCGCAAGGTGGTGCTGGCCACCGATATCGCCGAGACCAGCCTGACCATCGAGGGCATCCGCATCGTCGTCGATGGCGGCTACCGGCACAGGCCGCGCTTCGATGCGCAAAGCGGCATGACCCGGCTGGAAACGCGCCGGGTATCGCGCGCCGGGGCCGACCAGCGGCGCGGCCGCGCCGGGCGGCTGGAACCCGGAGTCTGCTACCGGCTGTGGCCGCAAGCCGAGACTGCGGCGCTGGCCCGGTTCGAGACGCCGGAGATCATCGAGGCCGACCTGGCGCCGCTGGCGCTGGATCTGGCGCGCTGGGGCCTGGCCGATCCGTCGGCGCTGACCTGGACCGATCCGCCGCCGATGGCCCAGCACGCCCAGGCGCAAGAGCTGTTGAGGGCGCTTGGCGCGATCGATCGGGACGGCCGGATAACCCGCCAGGGCAAGGAGATGGGACGGCTGCCGACGCATCCGCGGTTGGCCCATATGCTGGTCGCGGGCAAGGCGTCGGGGCACGGCGGGCTGGCCTGCGATATCGCGGCCTTGCTGGACGAGCGGGACGTCCTGGGCGGGCGCGGTGATTGCGACTTGCGCAGCCGGCTGGCGGCGTTGCATGGCGATGGCGGCGGCAAGGTTCAACGCGGGGCGCTGGACCGCGTCCGCCGGGCTGCGAAGGATCTGCGCCGGCGCATGAAAATATCCCGTGATGCCGGTGGCGGCGATGCCGGCGAGCTGTTGGCGTTGGCCTATCCCGACCGGATTGCGAGGCGCCGTGGCGGGGCGGGGCGCTATCTGATGCGCAACGGGCGCGGCGCGGTATTGCCGCAGGGTGACCGGCTGGCGGCGGAGGACTGGCTGGCAGTGGCCGATCTCGGTGGGGCGCAGGCGGATGCGCGGATTTATCTTGCAGCCCCGCTGGCTGCGGCGCGGGTCGAGGCGATCTTCGAGGGCGCTATCGAACAGTCCGATCGCGTCGAATGGGATGACCGGCAAGAGAAGGTCATTGCGGTCCGCCGGCGGCTTTTGGGCGCCATTGCCGTAAACGAGGAACCCTTGAAAAAACCGCCGCCGGACGCGGTGCTGGGGGCCATGCTGGCGGGCATTCGCCGCCTGGGACCGACCGCCCTGCCCTGGACCGACGCGACACGGCAATGGCGGTCGCGGGTCATGTTCCTGCGCGGCCTGGACTATCGCGGCGTGGTCTGGCCCGATCTTTCCGACGACGAATTGATGGGCGGGCTGGCCGACTGGCTGGCGCCTTTCCTGGCGGGCGTGGCGAGTCGCCAGGCGCTGCAAAAGTTCGATCTAAAATCGGCCCTTGCCGGCTTGCTGACCTGGGAACAGAAGCAACTGCTGGAGGAAGGCGCGCCGACGCACGTTACCGTCCCGACCGGGTCTCGCCTGGCGCTCGATTATGATGAGACGGAGGGACCGGTTCTGCGTGTTCGCTTGCAGGAAATGCTGGGCGAGGCCGAAACGCCGGCGGTCGCGGGTGGCCGGGTCCCGCTGCTGGTTCATCTGCTGTCGCCCGCGGGACGGCCGGTCCAGGTTACCAGCGATCTGGCCGGTTTCTGGCAGGGCAGCTATGCCCAGGTGAAGGCGGAAATGAAAGGCAGGTACCCGAAACATTTCTGGCCGGACGACCCGTTGCGGGCCGTGCCGACCAGACGCTCGAAGAAATCCATGGACCGGAAGAAATAAGAGCGTTCAGGCAGCCCTCAGCACCGCGGGCGCCCTAGGACGCCCACAGTTTATTTCGGGTTGCCTTGCCGCCGGTGAATTGCTG
>CAXMQC010000230.1:0-4082 GCA_964195285.1 Akkermansiaceae bacterium | reverse complement strand
CCTCGAACCACACATTTCGCAAATCATAATACATTCGGCGAAACCTCCCGCTTTGTATTATGCTTCTCTAATCTTAAAATATCGTCTCTGTGCAGGGTTAAAGAAAGCTGTACGGGTCCACATCTATTTGAACGCGTACACCGCCGGGCCAGTGAACGCGCGACAGCCATAGTTTGAGTACTTTCTGCATGTCTGTGTTGCGCGTCGCCTTCAGTAGCAAGCGGCGGCGGTGGCGGCCGCGTAGCATGGCGAGCGGCGCCGGGGCCGGGCCTAGTACGCGTATATCCCGGTTGTTCGGTGCGGCGCGGCCCAGCGCGTTGGCGGCCTTATCGACCTCGCCCCCGTCACGGCCCGAGACGATCAGCGCCGCCAGCCGGCCGAACGGCGGCCAGCCGCCGTCGCGGCGCATGGTTGCCTCTTCCTCGAGGAATCGGTCCCGCTCACCGCCGGCCAGCGCCCGCATGACCGGATGATCGGGATGGTATGTCTGCAACATCACGCGGCCGGGCCGCTGCTCCCGCCCGGCCCGGCCGGCGACCTGGTGCAGCAACTGGTAGGTACGCTCCGCGGCGCGCAGATCGCCCCCCATCAGGCCGAGGTCGGCATCGACGACACCGACCAGGGTCAGCATCGGAAAATGATGTCCCTTGGCGACGATTTGCGTGCCCAGCACGATGTCGACCTCATGATTGGCGATCGCCTCGATAAATGCGGCGGCGGCTTCGGGTCCGCGCACCGTATCGCTGGTCATCAGTGACAGCCGCGCTTCGGGAAACAGGGCGGTGATTTCCTCGGCCAGCCGCTCGATGCCCGGTCCGCAGGCGGCCATCCGGTCTTCCGCACCGCATTCGGGACACGCCTTGGGCAGGCCCGTGGCATAGCCGCAGTGGTGGCATTGCAGCCGCCCGCTGAGCCGGTGTTCGACCAGCCACGCGGTGCAATTGGGGCATTGCAGCCGATGCCCGCAGGCACGGCACAGCGTCAGCGGCGCATACCCCCGCCGGTTCAGGAACAGGAGCGACTGCTCTCCCGCCGCCAAGGTCTCCTTCATCGCGGCGGCCAGCGGCGGCGCCAGCCAGCGCTGGCGCGCCGGCGTGTTAGCCCGCATGTCGATCAGCTCGACCGACGGCAGACTGGCCCCACCATGACGGGCCGGCAGATGGAGGCGACGGTAACGGTCCGACTGGACATTGACGACAGTTTCCAGCGAAGGCGTCGCGGACACGAGAATCGCCGGAAGTTTGCCCAGCTGCGCACGCACCACGGCCATATCGCGGGCATGATAGATAACGCCGTCTTCCTGCTTGTAGGACTGATCATGTTCTTCGTCGACGATGATCAGTCCCAATTCGGGAAACGGCAGAAACAGGGCCGAGCGCGCCCCAACCACAACTCTTGCCCGTCCCTCGGCAACCCGTCGCCAGCAGCGCCGCCGCCGACCGCGGGCGAGGTCGGAATGCCAGACCTCGGGTTCCGCGCCGAAGCGGCGGGAGAAACGGGTAAGCCACTGTCCGGTAAGCGCGATCTCCGGCACCAGCACCAATACTTGCTTTCCGTCGCGCAACGCGGCGGCGACGGCTTCGAAATAGACTTCCGTCTTGCCGGCGCCGGTGACGCCGTCCAGCAGCGTGACGGAAAAGCCGTCGCAGACCGCCGCCGCCAGCCGGTCGCCGACATCCTTCTGTTGGTTGCTGAGTTCGGGGCCGGCATTGTCCGGGTCGGGTTCGACCGCCGGATGACCGTCCGCCGGCAGCGCCACGCGCAGCAGCGCACCGGCGGCGGCCAACCCGGTCACGACACTGGTGCTGACGGCGGCTTCGCGGGCAAGATCCGTCGCACCGCGCACCGGACCGGCGGCGACCGCCAACACCCGCTTGCGGGCCGCCGTCATGCGGATGTCGGGCAGATCTGGTGACGGCGAATAGCCGACGCGCGGCGGCGCGGGTTCCAGCGCCTCGGGAATACTCATCGCCATGCGCAGCACCGCGCCGGCCGGCGCCAGCGTATAGCGCGATACCCAATCGACCAGCTGGCGGGCCTCGTCAGGCAGGAGCGGGCAATCCAGCCGCGCGGTCACATCCTTCAGCCGCGACTCATCGACCCCATCCGGATCGCCGGCGCCCCAGACCACACCGACGGTCTGCCGGCGGCCCAACGGCACCGAAACAAAATCGCCGGGCGTTAACGCCATGTCAGCAGGTTGCCGGTAATCATAAGCCGTGCCAAGCGGCAATGGCAGCAGCACCGAGACCCGTCGGGCGGCGTTCGGATTGAGGGTGGGTTTCGTCGAACTGGCGTGGCGCTTCGGCATGGGTTAGACTCTCGACCATCATGTAGCATCGGGCAAGCATGGCGCGCCATGATGAACAGGTCCGGTCAAACGGTCGGGGTAGGGGTAGGACAAGATATGAAATTTTTCGTGGATACCGCCGATGTGGCGGAAATCAGGGATTTGGCGGCAACAGGCCTGGTCGATGGCATAACCACGAACCCGTCGCTGGTGGCAAAAAGCGGCCGCGATTTTTTCGAGGTGCTGGAAGAAATCTGCGACATCGTGGATGGGCCGGTCAGCGCCGAGGTCGCGGCCACTGATTCGGAATCCATGCTGGCCGAGGGCAAGGCCCTCTCCAAAGTCGCGAAAAATATCGTCGTCAAGGTGCCGTTGACGCGCGACGGGCTGAAAGCCTGCAAGGCGCTGTCGGGCGACGGCATCATGGTCAATGTAACGCTGTGTTTCTCGGCGGCGCAGGCGATCTTGGCGGCCAAGGCCGGCGCGACCTTCGTATCGCCATTCGTCGGCCGGCTGGACGATATAGGCACCGACGGCATGGCGCTGATCGCCGATATCGTCGATATCTATGACGCCTATATGGCGTTCGAGACCGAGGTTCTGGTGGCCTCGGTTCGCCACCCCATGCATGTTGTCGACGCGGCCAAAATGGGCGCGCATGTGGTGACCGTGCCGCCGGGCGTGCTTCGTGCCATGTTCAACCATCCGCTGACCGACAAGGGGTTGGCGGCCTTTCTCGCGGATTGGGAAAAAACCGGACAATCGATTCTGGACCGCTGATCGATGACGCAGACGAAAAACAGCAAGGCGGATAGCGGCATTTCCGCCGCCGACGTTGCCGAATGGCTGGGCGAGAACCCAGATTTCCTGCCGCTGCATCCCGAATTGCTCGACGATCTGGCAGCGCCCGCGCGCGATCTGGGCGGCGGTATTGCCGATTTGCAGCAGGCTCTTATCGAAAAACTGCGCGCCGACCTGGAGCTGGCCGATCAGCGCCAACAGGAACTGGTGGAAACCAGCCGCGCCAATCTGAACAGCCAGACACGCATTCATGAATGCATCGTCGCGATGATGTCGGCGACGTCTTTCGAGCAACTCATACAGACCATCACCACCGATTTCGCGGTTCTGCTGGACCTGGACGTGGTGACATTATGCATCGAGGCCGACAATTCGGACCTGCGAACGCCCCGCAGTCGCGGACTTCATATCGTGCCCGCCGGCACGGTCGATCACGTCATGGGCAGCGGCCGCCATGTGCTGCTTCGCAGTTTCGTCGAGGGCGAGCCGGAGATTTACGGCGGCGGCGCGCCACTTGTGGCGTCCGACGCGCTGGCGCGGATTTCGGTATCGCCGAAGACACCGCCGGGATTGATCGCCTTCGGGTCGCGCGCGTCGGGTAAGTTCGAGGCCGGCCAGGCCGTCGAGCTGTTGGCCTTTCTCGCGCGGGTATCGGAGCGGGCCATCCGCATATGGCTGAAGCAGGACTAGGAACGACATTAATCGACCCTGCGCTGGCGCGCGCGATCGACGAATGGCGGCGCTGGCTCTCCCATGAAAACCGCGCCTCGAACCACACGATCAACGCCTATACCCGTGATTTGGGCGCCTTTATAGCCTTCCTGCAAAATCATCTTGGCACACAACCGCGTCTGGCCGACCTGGAAGGCCTGACCGCCGCCGATTTCCGGGCCTGGATGGCGCGTCGGGCCGCCGACGGCCTCGGCCGCTCTTCGACGGCGCGCGCGATGTCGGTGCTGCGTGGCTTCTATCGGTGGCTCGAGCGCAACGG
>CAXMQC010000229.1:0-2101 GCA_964195285.1 Akkermansiaceae bacterium | reverse complement strand
TGAGCGAAAAGGAATGGAAGGCTGTATGCGCGTTGGGTGGGTTTAAGTAGGAGGAGACAGCAACCGCTCCCTGCTCCGCGTCGATGCCCGGGGCGGGAGGGTCACGATTTTTTGCGCGGATACCATAAAAAAATCTGGCATGAACTCCGCGCGCCTATACGACGAAAAGCGTGCGACGAACGTGCCGCTTGATGGGAGCCTGAAGCCTATTCATAATGCACCGCAGCATTAGTAATTTTGGGGGAGGAAAAGAATGTCCGAAGTCAAAACCTATGAGGTCACACCCGAGTGGAAGGCCAAAGCCCATGTGGACAACGACACATATCTGGAAATGTACAAGCACTCGATCAGTGACCCGGACGGTTTCTGGGGCGAGCAGGGCAAACGCCTCGACTGGATGAAGCCCTTCACGAAAGTGAAAAACACCTCCTTCGATTACGACAATGTATCGATCAAATGGTACGAAGACGGTGAGTTGAATGTGTGCGTCAACTGCGTCGACCGGCATCTGGAAAGCCGCGGCGACCAGACCGCGATCATCTGGGAAGGCGATGATCCATCCGTCGATAAACATATCAGCTACAAAGAGTTATATGAGGAAGTCTGCAAGCTCTCCAACGCCATGAAGGATCTGGGCGTCAAGAAGGGCGACCGGATTACCATCTATATGCCGATGGTGCCCGAGGCCGCCTATGCGATGCTGGCCTGCGCGCGGCTCGGAGCAATCCATTCGATTGTGTTTGGCGGATTCTCGCCTGACGCCCTGGCCGGACGCATCGAGGATTGCCGGTCCAATTTTGTCATCACGGCGGATGAAGGACTGCGCGGCGGCAAACCCATTCCACTCAAGGAAAACACCGACAAGGCGATCGAAATCGCCGAGGGCGATGGCGCCAAGGTCGATCATGTGATTGTGGTCAAGCGCACCGGCGGCGACATCAACATGAAAGAGGGCCGCGACGTCTGGTACCACGAGGTGACGGACGCCGCCTCCGCCGACTGCCCGGCGGAAGCCATGAACGCGGAAGACCCGCTGTTTATTCTCTATACGTCAGGCTCGACCGGCAAACCCAAAGGCGTGCTGCACACATCTGGCGGCTATCTCGTTTACGCCTCGATGACCCATCAATATGTATTCGATTATCACGATGGCGACATCTATTGGTGCACCGCCGATGTCGGCTGGGTCACGGGCCACAGCTATATAGTCTATGGGCCTCTCGCCAATGGCGCGACCACTTTGATGTTTGAGGGCGTGCCGAATTACCCGGATGCTTCGCGCTTCTGGCAGGTGTGCGACAAGCACAAGGTCAACATATTCTATACCGCCCCGACCGCGCTGCGGGCGCTGATGGGGGCGGGGGACGATTTCGTGAACAAGACGTCGCGCTCCTCGCTCAAACTGCTCGGCACGGTTGGTGAGCCGATCAACCCGGAAGCCTGGGAGTGGTATCACAATGTGATTGGCGGCGGGCGTTGCCCCATCGTCGATACCTGGTGGCAAACCGAAACCGGCGGCATCATGATTACGCCCCTGCCCGGCGCCACCGCCACCAAACCCGGCTCCGCCACCCGGCCCTTCTTCGGTGTCCAGCCGCAACTGGTCGATGGCGAAGGCAAGGAACTGACAGGCGAGACGTCTGGAAATCTGTGCCTCATCGATTCCTGGCCAGGAATGATGCGCTCGCTTTACGGCGATCACGATCGCTTCGTGCAAACCTACTTCTCCGCCTATAAGGGGAAATATTTCACCGGCGACGGCTGCAAGCGCGACTCGGACGGCTATTACTGGATTACCGGCCGGGTTGACGACGTCATCAACGTTTCGGGTCACCGCATGGGGACGGCGGAAGTGGAAAGCGCCCTCGTCGCGCATCCAAAAGTGTCCGAAGCCGCGGTCGTCGGCTACCCGCACGACATCAAGGGGCAGGGCATTTATTGTTATGTCACCCTGATGGCGGGAGAAAATGGGAGCGATGCGCTGCATGAAGAGCTGCGCAAATGGGTGCGCAAGGAAATTGGTCCTATCGCCACGCCCGATCTGCTGCAATTTGCGCCGGGACTGCCCAAGACCCGTTCAGGAAAAATCATGCGCCGCATC
>CAXMQC010000228.1:0-6140 GCA_964195285.1 Akkermansiaceae bacterium | reverse complement strand
GTTCTGGTTGACCGGGTACGAATCCCAGTCGCTGGACGATTGCCTGGCGGCCACCACGGCCGATTGCGCCCTGGACGCGGCGATTGCGGCGGCTGACGAGATCGAAGACAGGCGCCAGCGAGCTACGGCGTTGGCCTATATCGCCCGCGTGCAGGCCGATACGGGCCGTGACGCGGACGCGCGAAAGACGATCGACAGAGTATTGGATCTGAAACGGTATATTATGGATCCTGGCGCCCATGACGGGCTCGACTCGAGTTTGGCGAGGATACACGGTTTGCTGGGCGACTTCGGCAAGGCGCTGGAAATTCTGGAAGGAATAGGCAATCCGGGTCGCGTTATATTCACCTATGCATGGATAGCGCAAAGCAAGGCCATTGCCGGCGACAAGGCTGGCGTCGATCTGTTGGTTGCCCGGGCATTGGCCGTGGCGGAAGATATTCCCGGGGAACAACTCGCCGGCGCCTTCGCCCAAATCGCGATCGCCAAGGCCTTCGCGGGCGACAACGAGGAAGCACTGGCAATCGCCGGCAGCGCACTGGAACTTTCCGGCAGATATAATAGCGATCTGATTCAGGCGCGTGTTTTGACAGTTGTCGCCGTGGCGGAAAGTGCAGCCGGTGCAGAAGGCCGGGCCAAAACATCGCTTGACCGTGCGATGGATATCCTTGCCGACATGGAATCCACCAACGCCTCGGCAATTGACCAGGCCAGCCTACTCGGATATCTGGCATGGGCCCAGGCGCTGACCGGCGATCGCGTCGGAACCCATGCCAGCCTGGAACCCCTGAAAGTTTTGATTCGCGATCAACTGGCCCCCTTTTGGCAGTCGATATCCCTGGCGGCGACCGCCCTGGTGCTGGTCAAGGCGAATTGACGGGGCGGCGCGAGCGCATCGCCGCTTGACAACAGTTTCACATGAAACTAATTTTCCGGCCGGGTATTCAGGCTACATTGCGGGAGAGAGTTATGAGCGCGACATTCGCATCGACCGGTGATCTGGGAGAAAAGAAAGTTACCTTCGCGAAGCTGGGCGAAGGCGCCTATGCCTATACCGCCGAGGGCGACCCGAATACCGGCGTCATTATTGGCGACGAGGGTATCATGGTGATCGACACCCAGGCGACACCTGCCATGGCGAACGACGTGCTGCGCCATATCCGCGAGGTGACCGACAAGCCGGTCAAGTTCATCCTGCTCAGCCATTACCATGCGGTGCGCGTGCTGGGCGCGTCTGCCTATAACGCCGAGAACATCATCGCCAGCCGCCTGACATACGAACTGATCGCCGAGCGCGGCCAGCAGGATTACGATTCCGAATATGGCCGCTTCCCGCGCTTGTTCGACGATGTCGAGTCGATCCCCGGCCTGACCTGGCCCTCGATCGTGTTCGACGGCCGGATGACGGTCGATCTCGGCAACCGGAATGTCGAGATATTCTCGCCGGGCCGCGGTCATACCCAGGGCGACACGGTCGCCTGGCTGCCCGACCAGAATATCCTCTATGCCGGCGATCTGGTCGAATATGGCGCCACACCCTATACCGGCGACGCCCATTTGGCGGACTGGCCGGCAACGCTGGATGCGCTGCGCGCGCTGAAGCCCGAAAAGCTGGTGCCCGGCCGCGGCGACGCGCTGATGAATGCGGCCCAATGCGAGGAAGGAATGGCCTTGACCCAGGCCTTCGTCACCGACCTGTTCGAAAGCGCAAAGGACTCCCGCGCCGAGGGTCACGATTTGAAACAGATGTTCGATGCGGCGAAGGCCAGGATGGACCCGAAATACGGCGACTTGGTGATCTACGAACACTGCATGCCGTTCGACGCGTCGCGCGCCTGGGACGAAGCCGGCGGCATGGACCGTCCGCAAATTTGGACCGCGGAGCGCGACCAGGATATGTGGGCCAAGCTGAACGGGTAATGGCCTCCGCCGCCTTCAGGCGGCACCAATCACACCCTTTTGAGTGCACCCCCGACGGCCGTATCCTATATAGCGTACAGGGAACGGCTTGACCGGGAGGGGATGGTGAATTCTTTCGAGACGATCTGGCGGCGCGCGGCGGCGCGCAAGGGCGGCGAGGATGCGCTGGAGGCGTTGATGCCGGCGGTCCGCACGGCCGACGAGTTGCGCGCCATTGCCGATGATCGCTGGCTGGCCGAGATGTCGCGACGGATTTTCCAGGCCGGATTCAACTGGTCGGTGGTCGAGAAGAAATGGCCCGGTTTCGAGGCGGCTTTCGACGGCTTCGACCCCGGCCGATGCGCCATGCTGTCGGATGACGATATCGACCGGCTGTTGAAAGACACGGCTATCGTGCGTAACGCCGCCAAGATCCTGGCGGTGCGCGAAAACGCGGCGTTTTTGTGCGAGCTGGCGCGCGAGCATGGTTCCGCCGCCGTCTTTTTCGCCGATTGGCCGGGCGATGATTTCGCCGGCCTGCTGGGCGTGCTGAAGAAGCGCGGCAGCCGGTTGAGCGGCGCGACGGGCCAGTATTTCCTGCGCTTCATGGGCAAGGACTCGTTCCTCTTGTCGAAGGACGTCGCCGCCGCGCTGATCGCCGAGGGCGTGGTGGACAAGCCCCCCTCCTCCGCCCGGGCCCTGCGCGCCGCGCAGGAGGCCTTCAACGACTGGGCCGCGCAAAGCGGCCGGCCACTGGCCCACATCAGCCGGGTGCTCGCCTGCGGCATCGATAGCTGACCGGCGTCCGGTTTCCCCCCTTCGCCAAAATTCTCGCGCAGACCCCGGGGCCTCCGCTAGAATTAAACGACTAATGGACAGGAGACCAGCCATGACCAACAGCGAAACCGCGAGCGAAAACCAAAACGCATTGCTCTCCATGCGGCTTGACGGGAAGGTCGCGCTTGTCACCGGCGCCGGGCGCGGTATCGGCCGCGCGGCCGCGCTGGCGCTGGCCGAGGCCGGGGCGGAAATCGTCGCCTGGAGCCGGACCGAGGAAGAAATCGACAGCCTGGTTGCGGAGATCGAAGCCAAGGGCGGCAAGGCCCGCGCGCAAGTCGTCGACGTGACCGACGATGCCAGGATCAGGCAAGCCGTGGGCGAGTTGGAAAAGGTCGATATCCTGTTCAACAATGCCGGCATCAACATTCCGCAGGCATTCCTGGATGTCGACATCGAGGTGCTGGACAAGGTGCTGGACGTCAATGTCCGCGCCGTTTTCATCGTGGCCCAGGCGGTCGCGGCCAAAATGGTCGAGCAGGGCAGCGGCGCGATTATCAATACGTCGTCGCAGATGGGACATGTCGGCGGCCCGAAGCGCGCGGTTTACTGCACCTCCAAATTCGCCGTCGAGGGGTTCACCAAGGCGCTGGCGACAGAGCTGGCGCCCCTGGGCGTGCGGGTAAATGCCGTGGCGCCAACCTTCGTCGAGACCTCCATGACGCGGCCGATGATGGCCGACCCATCCTTCAAGAACTTCATCCTCGACATGATCCCGATGGGCAAGGTCGCGACCGCGCCCGCCGTGGCCGCCGCGGTCGTATTCCTGGCCTCGCCCGCGGCAGGCATGATTACCGGGACCAGCCTGCTGGTCGATGGCGGCTGGACGGCCCGTTGAAACAGGCGTGGCGCGGACGGCTGGGAATAGTTCAGGCGAGTCTGGTGTCGGTCAAGTTCGCACCGCCGGAAAGAACGTGAATTGCCCCACGCCCTCGCGACGTTCGTCGCGCTTCCGGAACCAATCCTCCAAGGTCCCGGCCGCCTGCATATCGCGCACCACCGTTTCGGCCTGTATCACCTGCTCCTCGGTCGCCAGGGCCCAGAATGAATCGCCCTTGCGCCAGCTTTCGCTTAACGGCCCCGTCGGGTCGAAATAGGCCTCGCCCTGCATCACCGCATCGAGCGCGGCCTCAGGCGCGCGGGGCTGGAAACCGGCGTCGGCGAGCATGGCCTGCAGCCGTTCGGCGGGGACATGGCGGCGGATGCAGGCCTCGCGGGCTTGCGGTACGAGGTCGTAATACCAGTAGCCCTCGCTAAGTTGTTGGTGGGTGCAGATATTGACGACCAGCACGCCGCCGGGGCGCAAAACGCGGGCCATCTCGGCGATCACGGCGCCATGGGCGGGGAAGGACGGGTCGGCGCCGTCCTCGAGATGATGCAGTACCTGGTTGATCATCGCGGCGTCGAAGGTTTCATCCGCGAAAGGCAGTGCATCGATGCCGGCCTGGTGGAAGGCAACGCGGCCGGCAGTCTCGTCATCCGCCAACTTGCCCCGCGCCACCGCCAGCATGCCGTCATTGAGGTCAACCGCATCGATCCGCCCGATCCGGGACAGCATGGCCTGTGAATAGGCGCCGGTGCCGCAGCCCGCGTCGAGCAGGTGGATTTCGGACAGCGGCGCCGCGGCCGTATCGAGGCAACGGCATAATATTTCCGCGCCGATTGGTGCCCGCGTCTCGTCGTAAACCGCCGAGACGGCGGCGTAATCCTCATATCTGCTCATCGCGACTCATTCTTGGCCATGGCCATCCTGCACCCGATGGCCATAGCGCGCCAAGCGTATAATTGATCGCCATCGTATCCTCCCGGAACGCCGAGACATGTGCCAGCATGCTTCTGGATCAAACTTGACAAGGTCGTGTCGATTGTTCTATTGTGTACACACTGCGTGTACACTATGGATTATCACTATGACCGACGTAAAAATTTACAATGTCCGCGAGGCGCGAGCCCGCCTGCCACAACTAATCGACGAGGTGCTACAGGGCGAACTTGTTATCCTGCGGCGCGCCACGGACGGCGCACAAATCGAGTTGATCCCGCATGTGGCCGACCGCGTTCCCGGACGCTACAAGGGACAGATAGACTTCGCGCCGGATGCATTCGCGCCGTTGAGCGAGGAAGAACTTGCCGAGTGGGAGAATTGAGGCTTCTGACCGACACCGAGGCGCTAATCCGTTTTGCGGTCGACGAACTGCCGGCAAGGGCGCGCTCGGTCCTGTCGGACCCGGAGAATGAAATTTTCGTTAGCGCCGCCTCGATTTGGGAGATTGCCACCAAAGTAAGAATTGGCAAACTGTCGCTGCCGGAATCTATCTTGTCGCGGGGTGTCACGCGCTGGATCGTCGAGGATGGGTTCGCGATGCTGCCGGTGCGCGGCGACCATGCGGAACGGGCCGGTTTTCTGGATATTGACCATCGCGACCCATGGGATCGCATGATTCTGGCCCAGGCGCTGATCGAGGGGCTGACCATCGTGGGCAGCGACAAGGTCTTCGCGGCGAACGGCGCGGCGGTGGTCTGGCGGTGACGATGCGGCCCTTGAGCGAATTTCCCGCCGACGCCCGGCGCGCCGTTCGGTTCGTGCTGTGCGATATCGACGATACGGTCACCGACCATGGGCGGCTGCCGGCGGCCAGCCTGGCGGCGATGGAACGCTTGCAGGCGGCCGATATCAGGGTGCTGCCGATCACCGGGCGGCCGGCCGGCTGGTGCGATCACTTCGCCCGCATGTGGCCGGTTGACGGGGTGGTGGGCGAAAACGGCGCCATGTTCTTCCGCTACGACCATGAGAGCCGCCAAATGCACCGGCGATACTGGAAGACGGCGGACCAGCGGGCCGCCGACCGGATCAAACTGGACCGGCTGGCGCGGGAAATCCCGGCCGCCGTGCCAGGCGCCGCGGTTGCCGCGGACCAGCCCTACCGGGAAGCGGATCTGGCGATCGATTTCGCCGAGGACGTTGCACGCCTGTCCGACGAGGCGATCGCGCATATCGTCGCCCTGTTCGAGGCCGCCGGCGCGGTTGCCAAGGTCAGCTCGATCCATGTCAATGGCTGGTTCGGGGATTTCGACAAGCTGTCGATGACGCGCCGCGCCATGGCCGAGTTTTTCGGCCGCGATATCGATGCCGCGCGCGACGACATCGTCTTCGCCGGCGATTCACCCAACGACACGCCGATGTTCGGCTTCTTCCCCAACGCGGTCGGCGTGGCCAATGTGCGGGACTTCGCGGGCCGACTGGAGGCCGAACCGGCCTGGATCACGGAAGGCCGCGGCGCCGCCGGCTTCCGTGAACTGGCCGAGGCGCTACTGGAGGCGCGCGCCGGGGCCAATCACAATTAATTTGATCCGGCTTGGCGTACAAATGCGGTAAATTCCAGCGATGAGACTCATTACGGCGT
>CAXMQC010000227.1:0-1627 GCA_964195285.1 Akkermansiaceae bacterium | reverse complement strand
TGACAGCAATGGCGCCGCTATGAAGCTGCAGGATGCGTTGGGCGATGGCGAGGCCGAGGCCGGCGCCTTTATCCATGCTTTGGGGTGATTGGCCGGCGCGAAAGAAGCGCTCGAAGACATGAGGAAGATCGTCCGCATTTATGCCCGGGCCCGTGTCGGAAACGTCGATTGTGACTACCTCCGCCGTGGCCGCCAGGTTCAATCGAACGGTGCCGCCTGACGGCGTGTATTTGATGGCGTTTTCGATCAGATTTTCAAGAACACGCTCGATCAAGGCGATGTCACCGGTAACAAAGGGCGCCGCCTCAGGAATATCGGTGACCAGCTGAAGCTGTTTGTTTTCCGCCTCCAGTCTAAATCTCTGCGCGATGTCGGCCGCCAGCTCATTGACCAGGAAGGGCTCCAGTTTGATGTGTGCGTCGCTGGCTTCAAGTGTCGCCAGTTCGAACAAATCGGCGATCAGGCGGGACAGCCGTTCGCCATGCCCCAGGGCGAGGTTGAGGTAGTTTCGTTTTTCCTCGTCCGTGAGGGTATCGCTTTTCAAATGGAGGGTCTCGAGATATCCGCGCAGAGACGCCAGAGGGGTCCTCAAATCATGGGAAATGGCGGCAACCATGTCGCGCCGAGCGGAATCCGCCTTGCTCAGCTGTTGGATCTGGTCCGATATCCGGGCGGCCATTTCCTCGAACGCCAGCCCCAGCTGATCGATTTCGTCGCCTCTGTTATCGCGCCGCCATTCGGCAAGCTTTAGAGGTTGCGTGAAGCCGGCCTGACGGAAAGATTTCATATCGGCCGCCAGCTGGCGCAATCGGCGGGTAAGCCAGTTGAAGGATAAGGCGCCGACGGCGATGGTCAAAAGCAGGGCGGCTATGGTAATGCCGGCGCTGAGCCGGAACACGTAGCTCCGCTGGAATAGCTCGACCACCGAATCGAATTCCTGGCCACCCAAAACGATATAGAGAAACCCCGCCATCGTTCCTGAATCGTATATGGGCGCCGCGGAAAAAATCTTGCGGCCGGTAAGGCTGCGCGGGTCGTCGCCGTGGATCGGTTGGTTGTCCTTATTCTCGAGAAACGAGGCGATGGGATCAAGGCCGACGCGCATGCGCTTCACTTTTTCCGGCGGCGCCGAGTAGGAAAGGATCCGACCCTCACCATCGAGCAGATAAACCTCGATGCTCGGGTTTATGCCCATCAGCCGTGTGAAGATGTCCTTTAACGCGGGTTTGTTGATGGTATCGCCGCGCATGAGCCACTGCTCCTTGACGATGTTGGCGGCAATGGATCGGTGAAGGGTCTGGGTTACCTCCTGCAAATGCAGACGGGTGGTGAAAATCGTGAGGGTGACATAGGTAATCCCGGTCAGGGTGAATAACACCAGAAGCGCCAGGACGAGCCTTCCATAAAGGGTTCTTACAGGGGTCATTGTTAGCGGGAAAAGCGGTCGCTGAATTTATAGCCGACGCCCCACACGGTCAGAACATAGTCGGGCTTTGACGGGTCTTGTTCAATTTTCGCGCGGAGCCGGTTGATGTGGGAATTGACGGTGTGCTCGAAGCTGGCGTTGTTGTTGCCCCAAACAAGATCCAGCAATTGCGAGCGCGTATAAACCCGGCCTGGATTTGCC
>CAXMQC010000226.1:0-8222 GCA_964195285.1 Akkermansiaceae bacterium | reverse complement strand
CCGGCCCGCTCCCCCACCCGGCCACCCAACGACATTGTAAGCTGTGGGAGGCCGGGTGGGGGCGCGGGCCGGTGCCGCTCGCACCGAAGGTCTGTTCGAGCATGAACAGACCGGGCAGCCGCGCCCTGGTCAGCCTGCTTACCGCGCTGGTCGCGCTGGGGCCGGTGTCGATCTCGCTCTATGTGCCCTCGATGCCGGCGCTGGCGGTCGAGTTCCAGGCCGAGCCCGGGCTGGTGCTGCAGAGCTTCACGATCTTCATTGCCGGGTTCGCCGCGGCGCAGCTGGTCTACGGGCCGCTGGCCGACCGCTTCGGACGGCGCCCGGTGCTGGTCGGCGGGCTGGTCCTCTATATCGCGGCCAGCCTGGCCTGTGCGCTTTCGGCCAGCATCGACACCTTCCTTGTGGCGCGGCTCGTCCAGGGGCTGGGCGCCTGCGTCGGGCCGGTGGTGGCGCGGGCCATCGTGCGCGACCGGTTCGAACGCGCCGACGCGGTGCGCGCCTTTGCCTTTATCGGCACCGCAATCGCCCTGGCGCCGGCCCTGGGGCCGCTGATCGGCGGCTTTCTGGAGGTCTGGTTCGGCTGGCAGTCGGCCTTCCTGTTCCTGATCGGCTACGGCCTGTTGATGACCGGGCTGGTGCTGGCGCGGCTGGAAGAGACGATCCCGCGGCGCGACGCCCACGCAACCAATCCGGTGCGGCTGCTGCGCAATTATGCATCCCTGCTGTCGAACGCGCGTTACCTGGGTTACCTGGCGCCGGTAACATTCTGTTTCGGCGGGCTGTTCGCCTACAATGCCACCGCGCCCTTCCTGATCATCGACGGGCTGGGCCTGTCGCCCGACCAGTTCGGCATGCTGGCGATTTTCACGGTCAGTGCCTACGCCACCGGGTCCTTGCTGGCCGGACGAAGCCAAGGGCGGCTCAGCACCCGGCGCACGGTAGTTTCCGGTCTCGCCATGTCCGGGCTGGGCGCTGCCTTGATGTTGCTGCTGGCAGGCGAGTTGTCGCTGGCGCGGGTGATCGGCCCGATGATGCTGTTCGTGTTTGGCTTCGGGCTGCTGATCCCGGCCTGCACCGCCGCCGCGCTTCACCCGTTCCCGCGTATCGCCGGCAGCGCCTCGGCAATGATGGGTTTCCTGCAGATGGGTGTCGGGGCGGTCGGCAGCCTGATCCTGTCGCAAATCCATGACGGCACGGCGGTGCCGCTGGGCCTTGTCATGGTGGTCATGGCGGTGCTGGGGACCGCCGGGTTCCTGATACTGGCGCCGTCCGCCGAGGCCGGTGAGGGTTGAATGATTTTTCGGATAGTCTGCACCGGCCGTCTCCCCCACCCGGCCACCCACGGCATCGTATGATATGGGCGGCCGGGTGGGGGAGAGGGCCGGTGCCGCTTCGGTGTGAGCCGAAGACACTTATAGCCGGGAGGCGGAGCATGCCGGCACCGAATCCGCGTCAGTGGGAAAATCATTCGTGAAGCCAAACCCGAAATCGATGACCGTTACCGTGCTGCTGACGCTGGCCGTCGCGCTGGGACCGATGTCGACGGACTTCTACCTGCCATCGCTGCCCTCGCTGGTCGAGTATTTCGCGACCGACGTGGCCCAGGTGCAATTGACACTCAGCCTGTTCCTGGTCGGGTTCGCGGTCGGACAATTGTTCTACGGGCCGCTGTCGGACCGCTTCGGCCGGCGTCCGGTGATGCTGGCCGGCGTCGGAATCTTCACCCTGGCCTCCGTCGCCTGCATGCTGGCCACCAGCATCGAAATGCTGATCGCGGCGCGCCTTTTGCAGGCGATCGGCGCCTGCGCCGGGCCGGTGCTGGGCCGCGCCGTGGTGCGCGACGTCTACGGCCGCGAGGGGGCGGCGCGCATGCTGGCGCTGATCGGCGCGGCGATGGCGCTGGCGCCGCTGATCGGTCCCGTCATCGCCGGCTACCTGACGGTCTGGTTCGGCTGGCAGTCGAACTTCCTGGTGCTGACGCTCTATGGCGTGGTGATCCTGTTCGGCGTCCTGGCGGCGTTGGCCGAAACCAACCCGCATCGCGGCGCGGTTACCGGCCTGGCGCAGATGCTGCGAAATTATCGCGCCATCCTGCAAAGTCGCACCTGGCTCGGCTATGTGCTGTGCAACAGCGCCACCTATGCCGGGCTATTCGCCTTCATTTCCGGCTCGTCCTTCGTTTTCATCAAGGTGCTTGGCCTGCCGCCGCATCTGTTCGGCTTCTGCTTCGCCGCCGCGGTTACCGGATAAATTGCCGGGACGATCTTTTCCGCGCGCACCGTGATGCGGCTGGGCATCGAGCGCATGGTGCTGGCCGGCGCGGTAATCTGTGCTTTGGGCGGGCTGGCGATGGCCGGGCTGACGCTGGGCGGGGTCGAAACGGTCTGGTCTGTGCTGGGCCCGATGACGCTGTTCACCGTCGGCGTTGGCCTGGTCATGCCGAATTCCATGGCCGGCGCGATCGGCCCGTTCGCGACCATGGCCGGTGCGGCCTCGGCCCTGCTCGGCTTCATCCAGATGACCCTCGCCGCGGCTGTCGGTGTCGGGGTCGGCGCCGCCTTCGACGGCACCGCCCGGCCGATGGCGGTAACGATCGCATTGATGGGTTGCGGCGCCCTGGTGGCCTACGGGCTGCTGATTCGCGGCGGCGATCCCGGCGACCCGAAATAGGTTATTAATAGGATAGCTGGAACGCCACGCCGGGCAGCGGATTCGGTTCCACGCCGTCCAGCGCGGGTTTCATGAATTCGCGCCAGGTCGTGGCCGGGAACGAGCCGCCGCCGACCCTGTCCATCGCGGTGTCGTCGTCATTGCCGAACCAGACGCCGGCTACCAGATCGGGCGTATAGCCGATGAACCAGGCGTCGCGGCTGTCCTGGCTGGTGCCGGTCTTGCCGGCGGCCGGCCGGTCCGGGTTGGCCGCCCGGCCGGTGCCCCATGCGATGGTGGCGTTCAGCACATCATTGATGGCCAAGACAATTTCGCTGTCCACGACGCGGCCCGGCCCGCTGCCGCTGCGCCGGAACAGGATCCGGCCCTCGCCATCCAGGATCTCCGTTATGCCATGGGGCCAGACGCCGATGCCGCCGTTCGCCATCACGGCATAGGCCGCGGTAATTTCCAGCAATGTCACCTCGTAGGTCCCCAGCGCCAGCGAAGGATCCTCGCCGATTTTCGAGGTGATGCCCAGCCGCCGCGCCGTGGCGGCCACATTCTCGCGGCCCACCCGCTCGGCCACCGATGCCGCCACCGAATTGATCGAGCGCGCCACCGCCTCGCGAACCGAAACCGCGCCGAGATATTTGCCGCCCGCGTTGCGCGGTGTCCAGCCGTCGATGGTGATCGGCGCGTCATTGACGATGTCGCTGGGGCGAACGCCGGATTCGAAAGCGGCCAAATAGACGAACAGCTTGAACGCCGAACCGGGCTGACGAAGCGCCTGGGTGGCCCGATTGAACTGGCTTTGGCCGTAACTGGCGCCGCCGACCATGGCGGTAATCGCGCCGTTGGGCCGCATGGCGACCATCGCCGCCTGGCCTGCCTTGCGTATCGCAGCCGAGGTTAGGTTGGTATCGACCGCGCGCTCCGCCAGACGCTGCATCCGCGGGTCGATCGTCGTGCGGATGATCAAATCGCCGCCGTCCTGATTGATATAATCCCGCGCGCGTTCCAGAACCCAGTCCGCGAAATGGCGCGATTGGCCGCCCATCCGGTCGCTGCGCAGGACCGCGCGGCCCGATTTCGCCGCTGCCGCCTGTGCCGCGGTCAGCCAGCCGGCCTCGACCATGCTTTGCAGCACCTGTGCCGCGCGGCCCGCCGCCAGGTCGGGGCTGGAAATCGGGTTGTAGCGCGACGGCGCCTTCAGGAGGCCGGCCAGCATCGCCGCCTCGTAAGCCGTGACCTGCGTCGCCGGCTTGTTGAAATAGCGCCGCGCCGCGGCATCCACCCCGTAGGCGCCTTGACCGAAATAGACCCGGTTCAGATAGATGGTCAGGATCTGGTCCTTGCCGAAGCGTTGTTCCAGCCACAGCGCCAGCAACAATTCCTGAACCTTGCGGCGGACCGTTCGGTCGGGCGACAGGAACAGGTTCTTGGCCAACTGCTGGCTGATCGTGCTGCCGCCGCTGCGCACCATGCCGGCCGACAGATTGGTCCAGATGGCGCGGGCAATGCCAATCGGGTCGACGCCGGCATGGTCGTAGAAGCGGCGATCCTCGGTCGCCAGCACCGCGTGCGGCAAATGCGGCGGCAGTTCGTAAACCTGCACCGCGACGCCGTATAGTTCGCCGTAATGGGCCAGCACGGTGCCGTCGGCCGCCTGGACTGTCACGGTCGGCGCCCGCTTGCCGGCGGCTTCCTCGAGATGTTTGATGCCGGGCAGGTCGTAGGCGTACCAGACGATGACGCCCGCCAGGCCGACCGCGCCCCATACCGCAAGCGCCAGGCCATAGCTGACCGCCCGGACCAGCCAGGAACGCCGGCGTCGGCGCGGCGGTTGGGCGGTATTTCTGTTTGTTGTGCGCTTTCGGGTGACCATTCCGCAATATATAGCGGCTCAAATCCGGTTTGGGACCGGGAAAATACTATATTTTGTGAATTTGTTGGTCATGCAGCCTTAAGTGCCGTAAATTGTTTTTGTTCCAAACAATCGGCCATGCTATTGTTTAATGGTGCCTTTCGGTCTATATCGGGGCTGCATGACGGGTGGAAAATCCCAACAAGGGGCCCGGTAATTCAAGGGTTGGAGAGTAGCATGGACAATTCAGTACGCCCCTATGGCCAGGTCTATGAAACCTTGCGAAAGGTCGGACTCAGGCCGACGCGGCAGCGTCTCGGCCTGGCGCGTCTGCTGTTCGAAAACGGCGACCGGCATGTGACCGCCGAACAGCTTCACAATGAGGCCGCCGCTGCAAATCTGCGCGTATCGCTGGCGACAATCTATAACACGCTGAACCAATTCACCGAGTCCGGCCTGATGCGCGAGCTTGTGGTCGAGCCGGGCCGGTCCTACTTCGATACCAACACCAGCGACCATCACCATTTCTTCCACGAAGACACCGCCCGGCTGCAGGATATTCCCAGCGACGCGATCTCGGTCGGCAAGGTTCCCGATCCGCCCGCCGGCACCAAGGTCGAGCGGGTCGATATCATCGTCCGGATCAAGAAAACCACCGGCTGAAACCGGCCTGCGAGCAGTCTTTTCATGTCTTTTTTAAAATCATTCTAATCTATTGACAGCCCCTCTGTCTTCTGCTTAATAAAGCGCATCGGGGGTTGCGGCCACAAGCTACGTCCCCCCTCCACCCGCGGACGGCGACCGGCCGCCCGCGCAAGCCAAATCGACAGGAGGACCTGATGTCTCTTAAAGGCAGCAAAACCGAACAGAATCTGAAAGATGCCTTCGCGGGCGAAAGCCAGGCGAACCGCCGCTATATCTATTTCGCGCGCAAGGCCGATATCGAGGGCTACAACGATGTCGCGGCAGTGTTCCGCTCCACCGCCGACGGCGAGACCGGCCATGCGCATGGCCATCTCGAGTATCTCGAGGAAACCGGCGATCCGGCCACCGGCGAGCCGATCGGCGCCACCGACGCCAACCTGAAGTCCGCGATCGCGGGCGAGACCCACGAATATACCGACATGTATCCAGGCATGGCGAAAGCCGCCCGCGAAGAGGGCTTCGACGAAATTGCCGACTGGTTCGAAACCTTGGCGAAGGCCGAAAAAAGCCATGCCGGCCGTTTCCAGAAGGCCCTGGACAGCCTCGACTGATCCTGTACGCATGGTGTGACCGGCTCGGGGGCGCTTCGCCCCCCGCCGAGTCCGCCAGGCGCGACGGGGAAGGATAAGAGCCCGGCGGGATCTATGAGGCTCTTCCGACAGCAACCGGTACGACAGGACCGATAAAGATGGAACAAGGCAGTTCCGGCGCGCCGATCCGCCATCCTATTGCCTGGCAGGATCCCGATTTTTATGACGAGGAAAAACTCGACGCGGAACTGCGGCGGGTTTTCGACATCTGCCACGGCTGCCGCCGTTGCTTCGCCCTGTGCGATTCCTTCCCGCGGCTGTTCGACCTGATCGACGAGTCGGACTCCGGCGAGGTGGACAGCGTTTCCAGCGCCGATTTCAAATCGGTGGCCGACGCCTGCACGCTCTGCGACCTCTGTTTCATGACCAAATGCCCCTATGTGCCGCCGCATGAATGGAACCTGGATTTCCCGCATCTGATGCTGCGCCACCGCGCGGTCGAGCACGCCAAGGGCAAGACCGGCTTCTTGGAGAAGCAGCTGACCGAAACCGACCGCAACGGCAGGCTGGCCAGCGGCATGCCGGGCCTCGCCAACTGGGCTTCGAGCACCTCGAACCGCCTGACGCGACCTGTCATGGAGGCGGTTGCCGGTGTGCATCGCGAGGCCGAGTTGCCCAAGTTTCATGGCAAGACGTTGACGGCGCGGGCCAAGACCGACAGACCGCAGGTTAATTCGGACGCCCCGGCCCATGGCCGCAAGGCGGTGCTCTACGCCACCTGCTATGGCAATTACAATAATCCTGAAATCGGCGAGGCGGCGCGCCGCATCCTGGCCCATAACGGCGTCGAGACCGAAATTGTCTATCCCGGCTGCTGCGGCATGCCGCAACTGGAACAGGGCGACCTTGAGCGCGTCGCGAACAATGCGCGAAACGTGGCCGCCGACCTGAGGGTTTGGATCGACAAGGGCTACGACGTGATCGCCCTGGTGCCGTCCTGTGCCTTGATGCTGAAATTCGAATGGCCGCTGATCGCGACCGGCGACGAGAACGTGACGGCGCTGTCGGCAAAAACCTTCGACGTCAGCGAATATATCGTCGATATCGCGAAGAGCGCGGGTCTGGCCGACGGGTTGAAACCGCTGGATGGTGGCGTCGCGGTGCATCTGGCCTGCCATGCGCGGGTCCAGAATGTCGGCGCCAAGGCGGTGGAAATGATGCGCCTGGTACCCGAGGCCGATATCGCCGTGATCGAGCGTTGCTCCGGCCATGGCGGTTCTTGGGGCATCATGAAAAATAACTTCGAGGTGGCGCTGAAGATCGGCAAGACGGCGGCCCGCAACGTGGCGAAGAGCGACAAGAAATATGTCGCTTCCGAATGCCCGCTCGCCGGAACCCACCTCATGCAGGGGATCGACCGGCTGGACGGCGACAAGCCCGAAATCGAGCTGGTCTCCCACCCCGTCATACTGTTCGCCCGGGCCTACGGGCTGGCGGGTTGATAAATGGAGCTTAAAAATGGATAGGGACGTTAGGACAGTGAAAACCGAAATCACCCGCGGCGATATCATGGACATGGCCGAATACGGCGCGATCCGCAAGCAACGCCGCCGCGAGATGATCGCCAGGAAGAAGCAACGCCGCGTCGCTGTCGGCCCCGATGCGACGGCGCATTTCGAGGACTTCGACAGCATGTGGCTGCAGGTCCATGAGATGCTCTATATCGAAAAGGGCGGCGAGGCGCAGCTTGCCGAAGAGCTGGCGGCCTATAACCCGCTGGTCCCCAAGGGACGCGAACTGGTCTGCACGGTCCTGTTCGAAATCGACGACCCGGTGCGCCGCGCTGAGGTCCTGGCCGGGCTGGGCGGCATCGAGGAAACCATGTTCCTGCGCGTCGATGGCGAAGAAATAATCGGTCAAGCCGAGGAAGACGTGGACCGCACCAGCGCCGCCGGCAAGGCCTCCGCGGTACAGTTCATCCACTTCCCGTTCACCGATGCACAAGTGCAGGAATTCCGCAAACCGGGCGCCGAGGTGATTGTCGGCTTCAAGCATCCCGGCTACGGCCACATGGCCCGCATCGCCGAGCAAACCCGTCAGGCGCTGGCACGCGATTTTTCGTGATTTTCGCTAACCGCAGTCGAAGGGCGATTTTGCTATTGCGAGGCGCGAAGCGCCGCGGCAATCCAGGCTGGTGGCGGTTCTGGATTGCTTCGCTGGTTGCTCGCAATGACGACCTTGCGCTTCGCGCAATGGTCTCCAGGATGAGGTGAGAGTGGACAGAACAGGCGGCAAGACCTCATCTTGAGCCTGTCGAAGGATGAAGCCATTCGGCCGCGCCCAATCGCTACTCGATAATCTCGCCCGGCTCGATGCCCCAGAATTCGCCACGGCGCAGCCAGCCGCGGTTGTTCCGGACCTCGACCCGGCACCATTCCACATTGCAATCCTCGATTTCGGCGACGATGCCG
>CAXMQC010000225.1:0-2789 GCA_964195285.1 Akkermansiaceae bacterium | reverse complement strand
ACACGCCGGGCGATGAATTGTAGATCCGGCGCTCGCCCCTGGTGAAGGCGACCTGGTCGGCTTTGAAACATACGAACGTGACAACCGGCGCCCCGGTGGCCCGCCGGCAGCTCTCGCAATGGCAATGACCGACCCAAACTGGCTCGCCGGTGGCCTCGTACCGCACCGCCCCGCACAGGCAGCCGCCGGTAACCGGCGTGGTTCCGTCGCCCATGATCGTTCCCTTTCATCTTCTGCAGTTTCCAACGAACACTAGTCCGCAATTGGCTGATCGTCGGATACATTTGGAGAATCCCGGACTAATGGAAAACAGTGTGGCATGATCGATAAAGATAATCGATAATCTTGCGCCAATAACCGAGGCAGGGGGTTGATGTCAGATTCAAAGCAGGAACAGGGTTCCGCTGCGGCTTATTGCACGCCACCCGATCCCGAATTGCGCGCACCGGCGATGCGGCTGGGACCAATGTCGTGCGATTCCCACGCGCATATTTGTGGCCCGGAGTCCGACTACGCCTATGCCGATGACAGGATCTATACGCCACCGGATGCCTTGCTGCCCGATTATCTGAAACTGTTGCGGACCCTCGGCGTGGAGCGCGCCGTTCTGGTGCAGCCCAGCGTCTACGGCACCGATAACAGCGTCATGCTGTCGGCCATGCGGACCATGACCACGGCCGGCATGCAGTGCCGCGGCGTCGCGGTGGTCGACGACACCGTCACCGAGGCCGAACTCGACGACCTGCACGAGGCCGGCGTGCGCGGCCTGCGCTTCAATCTCGTCGACCTCGCCGACCCCGGCACGGGCACGCCCCTGGAGCGGATCCGGTCGCTGTGCGAGAGGGTGGCGCCGCGGGGCTGGCATGCCGAGTTCCTGATTCATGTCGACGACTATCCCGACTTCGACGCCATGTTCGAAGATTTCCCGACCGAGATCGTGGTCGGGCATATGGGGTATCTGCGGCTTGGGCAGTCCGTCGCCTCTGACGGCTTTGCCGCAATGCTGCGGTTGGCCGCGGCCGGCCGCTGCTGGGTCAAGCTGACGGCGCCCTATCGAATTTCGGCGGGCGACCTGCCCTACCCCGAGGCCCACGATTATGCCCGCGCCGTGGTCGCGGCGGCGCCGGGGCGGGTTATCTGGGGAACCGACTGGCCCCATGTCATCGTTACCAAACCGATGCCCAACGACGCGGATCTGTGCGATCTGTTTTTCCAGTGGGTTGCGGACCCGCAAGCCCGGCGGCGCATTCTGGTCGACAACCCCGCCACGCTTTATGATTTTTGAAAAAAGGACGGACCATGCTGTTTTCAATTGTGATCTTCGACGAGCCGGATACCGCGGCGCTGCGCGACGAATACCGGCAACGCCATCTCGACTATCTCAAGGGGTTCGACGACCAGACCTTGTTTGCCGGGCCGTTCACGACGGATGACGAGTCGGCCGACCTCGGCAGCCTGCGCCTGATCGAGTTTCCCGACCGGGCGGCGGCCGAGCAGCATGTCGCCGACGAACCCTATGTTACCGGCGGTGTTCAGCAACGCTGGCTGATTAACCCATGGCGGCCCTCGGTTCCCTACACATGGCGCGACTGCCCGCGCACGGAGGGCAATATCCAGGCCCTGTTCCATGGCATGGACGGCCCGGACGGCCGGGAGATCAGGGCCGCCAACAAGGACGCGCACGAGGCCTATCTCAACGAGCATGGCGGCTCGATCATGTGCCGCGGGCCGGTCCTCGCCGACGACGGCGCCTCGGCCATTGGCAGCGTCATCCTGATGGATATCCCCGACATGGCTGCGGGCCGGGACCTGTTGGGTAACGAGCCCTATTTCAAGGCCGGCTGTTATCAGGACATCACCTTCCACCGCTGGCGTTTCGGGCGCGTCTTCGACCGGTACAAGGTGTGATATACCGACCGCCGGCAGGGCATGGCGCATCGGCGCGCACAAGCGCGCCGCCTCAAAATCAATAATTTGAAACAATGTAAATTTCTTTACGCCGCCTGTGGGGATTCCCACTTATTCATGATACGAATCCGTACTAAACACCGTCCGGCACATTTTTTGTATTCATGAAAACAGAGGAGAGATTCCCATGGCAGGCTCATTCGAACTGTACAAGGACAAGGGCGACGAGTTCCGTTTTCGGCTGAAGGCCGGCAACGGCGAAATCATACTGGCCAGCGAAGGCTACAAACAGCTGGCAAGCGCCGAGAACGGTATCGAGTCGGTGCGCGCCAACGCCCCGTCCGATGAGCGGTTCGAACGCAAGGAGACCAAAAACGGCGGCTTTATGTTCAACCTCAAATCGTCCAACGGCCAAGTTGTCGGCACCAGCGAGGTCTACACCGGCACCAGCGGCCGCGACAACGGCATCGAATCGGTAAAGAAAAACGCTCCCGACGCGCAGGTTAAAGACCTGACGGCTTAATTGAGGCGACCGCCCCCCGACACCGCAAGGATGGCGGCGGGATCGGGGTGTCGGGTCCACGATCCGATGCCTCGCGCTGGGCGCCTCTTTAGGCGTACCAAGGGTGCGGGACGCGGTGCTCGGGGAGTTACCGTCGATCAAACCCGCGGCGGGATAGTGGCGAGCACGGGCCGCGCATCGATGATGTGCGGCCTTTTTGCGTCCGGTGGCCGTCTTTGTGGGGGGCCAAGATCACTTACTTGACCCATGATTCCTGATTCCTGATTCTTGCCCTCTGGCATCTGAGCGCCGGCCCCGTTACAGTGCGGGCCGTTTGAAGTTACCTGAAGTGGCGGAGCAGGCGCATGGACCTGAAACA
>CAXMQC010000224.1:0-5589 GCA_964195285.1 Akkermansiaceae bacterium | reverse complement strand
AGTGGTGGCGGCCAAGGCCTAATACCAAGGAGTGTTGATAAAGACCCGTTTGATGTGGCTTCACGGCCTGCCCGGGCAGGCGCGGGCCGTAGCGCGATGCCCCGCATCGGGCAAGGGCCGCAACGCATCCGGCGGGCCGCGAAGCCCCACCGGAGGCCGGTTTCCCTTGACCGCCGGTTGCGTTGTGGCCCGCTTCTGGTGCGCGGCACCATGGCACGAACCACGCCTGACCAGCGGACAAGGGTAACCGGTCAAATGGGTCTTTATCAACGCTCCTTGGTATTAGCCTCGTCGTCCCCGTCGCCCGCAACACGCTGGGCCAGGGACGCCTGCAGGAAAGCGTCTATATCGCCGTTCAGCACGCCCTGGGTGTCGCTGGTCTCCACATTGGTGCGCAGGTCCTTGATCATCTGGTAAGGCTGCAACACGTAAGAACGGATCTGGTGGCCCCAGCCGATATCGGTCTTGGCCTCATGCTCGGCCTGGGCGGCCTCCTCGCGCTTTTGCAATTCGGCCTCAAAGAGGCGGGCCTGCAACATCTTCATCGCGGTGGCGCGGTTTTTGTGCTGCGAGCGGTCGTTCTGGCACTGCACGACGATGTTGGTCGGAATATGGGTGATGCGCACCGCCGATTCCGTCTTGTTGTCATGCTGGCCGCCGGCGCCCGAGGCGCGGTAGACGTCGATGCGCAAATCCTTGTCGTCGATATCAATCTCGATATCGTCCTCGATCACCGGATAGACTCCGGCGGCGGCAAAACTGGTATGGCGGCGCGACGCGGAATCGTACGGCGAAATTCGAACCAGACGGTGCGTGCCGGTTTCGGTCTTCAGCCAGCCATAGGCATTGTGACCGGAAATCTTGATAGTCGCCGATTTGATGCCGGCTTCTTCCCCCGCCGATTCCTCGATCCATTCCACCTTGTAGGCGTGCGCGTCGGCCCAACGGGTATACATGCGAACCAGCATCTCGGCCCAGTCCTGGGACTCGGTGCCGCCAGCGCCCGCATGGATTTCCAGATAGGCGTCGTTGTGATCGGCCTCGCCGGACAACAGGCTTTCGATGCGGCGCTTTTCGACCCTCGCCTGCAGCGCCGTCAACGCCGCCTCGGCCTCGGCCTGGACTTCAACGTCATCTTCGGCCTCGGCGAGTTCGATCAATTCCAGCGAATCTTCGTATTCACGCGTGATCTCGTCATAGGCCGCCAGTGCTGAGTCCAGAGGGGTCCGCTCGCGCATCAGTTTCTGCGCCTTGCCTGCGTCGTTCCACAGGTCGGGGTCTTCGGCGAGCGCGTTCAGCTCGTCCAGACGGCGTGTCGAGGCGTCATAGTCAAAGATGCCTCCTCAGCAGTTCCATCGACTGCTTGATGTTGTCGGCGATAGCCTGGATCTCCGCACGCATTCGCGCCCCCATTCGATTCGGTGGTTACATCGACGCCGGGTGGATGTAATGAATTGTACAGTCTGGCGCAACCGTCTTGGAAAAACGGTCAGTACAACCCGCTGTCCGTGCTCTTCTTGATCACCTTGGGCGGCTCTCCTCTGCCAATCGGGAGGCGTGGCGTGACACTGCCGTCCGCATTGACCGCCATGGTCGGCGGTTGGCTGCCGCCATCGGAACCGTCGATGATTACCATACCCGAGTCCAACCCCGGCTCTGTGCCGCGCCGGAAGGCTTCCTGCACAATTTTATTGCGCGCGTCGCCAGGCTTGGCCGGCAGGCCGGTTTCGGTGTTCATAAGAACGACGCGAATTCCTTCGGGCACACGGAAAGGCGTGGGGCGCTTGTCGGCCAGCGCGCCCCGCATGAATTCGATCCAGATCGGCAGGGCTACGTTGCTGCCGGTCTGGCCCTTGCCGAGGGTGCGCGGCGTATCGAACCCGACATAGACACCGGCGACCAGATCCGGCGAGAAGCCCATGAACCAGGTATCCTGGCTTTCGTTGGTGGTGCCGGTCTTTCCGGCCAGCGGCTTGCCGAGGCGGCTGGCCCTGGCGCCGGTGCCACGACGCACCACGCCTTGCAACATCGAGACGATCTGATAGGTGCTTACGGGATCGGACACCACTTCGCGCTCGTCGGGAATTAGCGGTGGCGGCTGACCGTTCCAGGCCGCCACACGGCAACCTTCGCAGGGTCGTTCGTCGTGGCGGTAGATGGTCTTGCCAGTGCGGTCCTGCACACGGTCGATAAAGGTCGGGGTGATTTTCTTGCCACCATTGGCCAGCATGGCGTAGGCCGTGGCGAGACGCATCAGTGTCGTCTCGCCGGCGCCCAGCGCCATCGCCAGTTCATGCGGCATTTCGTCCACGATGCCGAAATTCGTGGCGTTGGCGATAACCGGGCGGATACCCACCGCCTTCGCGAGGCGCACGGTCATTAGGTTGCGCGATTTCACGATCCCAAGGCGCATGACGCTGGGACCATAGAATCGGTTGCTGTAATTGGTCGGCTTCCACTTCGAACCGTCGGGCTGCCTGATCACGAAAGGCGCATCCAGGATCACGGTGGCAGGTGTATAGCCGTTATCCAGAGCCGCCAGATAGACAAAGGGCTTGAAGGCCGAGCCCGGCTGCCGCCAGGCCTGGGTGGCGCGATTGAACTCGCTGCGCGCAAAATCGTAACCGCCCGACATGGCCAGCACGCGGCCGGTATGCGGGTCCATCGCGATAATTCCGCCGTCGATATCGGGAATCTGGCGCAGCCCGTAGGAGCCCGCCTCATATGGGATGGTCTTGCCGTCGTCGTCGGGTTCGGATTCGCTCATCGGCTCGACCAACACAACATCGCCAAGCGCCAGAACATCCGAGGCTTTGGTAACTTCCGGCCCCAACTCCTGATCCACCATCCAGGGGCGGGCCCAAATCAGTTCGGACAGCGGGATAGTGCCGGCCTGATCGGCGGCCAGGCCGATCGTCACCTCGGCCGCCTCGACCTTCAGCACAACGGCCATCAGCCAGTCACGCGCACCGGCGGGTTTTTCCGCTGAATCGAGATATTCGACCCAGTTGGTCCCCTTCTCCAGTTGCGCAATTGGTCCGCGCCAGCCATGGTTGCGGTCGTAGGCGATCAGCCCATTGCGAAGCGCGCTGTCGGCGAAACGCTGGAACTCAGGATCAACGGTGGTACGCGCCGACAGGCCACCTTCATAAAGCTCATCCTCGCCGAACTGCTGCGACAATTCGCGGCGGACTTCCTCGACGAAATAGGCGGCGGTGACCGGCACGGTGTCGCGGCGCTCGGTGGCGACGAGCGGTTCGGCAGTCGCCTGGGCGGCCTCGTCGGGCGTGACGAATCCCTCGATCCGCATGCGTCCGATGACCCAATCACGGCGCGCCTTTGCCGCCTCGGCATGCCGGACCGGGTGATAATTGCTCGGCGCCTTGGGCAACGCAGCCAGATAGGCCGCCTCTGCAATCGTCAACTCATCCATAGATTTGTCGTAATAATTCAGCGATGCGGCGGCCACCCCATAGGCGCCATAACCAAGAAAGATTTCGTTGAGGTATAGTTCAAGTATCTGGTCCTTGGTAAAGACCTTTTCCATCCGCATTGCGATCAGCGCTTCGCGCAATTTACGCTCCAGCCGTCGTTCGTTGCCGACCAGGAAGTTTTTGGCAACCTGCTGGGTGATCGTCGAGCCGCCGACCATGCGGCGACCATCGAGGTAATTTTTCACATTGGTCAACATGGCGCGGGCCAGCGCCTTTGGGTCGACGCCCTGATGCTCATAAAAGCGCTGATCCTCGGCGGCGATGAAAGCCTGTTTGATGCGCAGGGGAATAGCGTTGACCGGCACAAAGGACCGTTTCTCGGTGGCGAATTCGGCGATCACCTGCCCGTCGCCCGCATGCACGCGGGTCGATATCTTTGGCTGGTAGTCAGCCAGTTGCCGGTGATCGGGCAAGTCCTGTGAATAGTGCCATATGGCATAGATCGCCCCACCTGCGCCAACCAGGCCGAGCAGGAACAATCCGGAAAATCCGTAGAGAACGATCTTGAAGAATCGGCGCATGCCAGTTTTCCGAATTATCCGTTACGCAAAAATTCATACAAAATTCGCGCGCCGCCCGAAGCGGGCGCGCACCTTACAACAATAACCCGAAAATATGTCCAATCTGTGAACGAACCCGCCTATCTGGCCGCCAAATCATCAATATGCTTAAAAAAATCGTCAAGTGACGCCAGTATGGCCCGCCCCACTTTCTTCCTGAAATCCTTGCTCAACAGCATCTTCTTGTCGGTCTTGTTCGACAGATAGCCCATTTCGACAAGCACCGACGGCACGTCGGGCGCCTTGAGCACCGCAAAGCCAGCGTACCGGTGCGTCTTGTACGGCTGCATATTGATCTTTTTCTTGCGGAACTGGGCAATCATCATGTTGGCGAAGACCGACGATTCCTCCATCGTGCGACGCACGGTAAGATCGCGAAGGATATCACCCGTTTCCTTCGAATAGGGCGTAAGGTCAAGGCCGCCGACAATGTCGCCCTTGTTTTCCTTCTTCGCCAGCCTGGCGGCCTCCTTGTCCGACGCGCGCTCGGAGAGCGTATAGATCGAGGCACCGCGGGTTACTCGCTTTGGGTGGGTATCCGCATGGAGTGAAATGAAAATGTCGCCCTCATTGTCCTGGGCGAGTTTTACCCGATCACGCAGCTCCAGAAAAATATCGCGATTGCGGGTCAGAACAACCCGGTATCGTTTGGACGCCTCCAGTTGGCGCCGCACTTCCTCGGCCACCGCCATGGTAACGCGTTTCTCATGGGTTTTGCCGCGCACTGCGCCCGGGTCGACGCCGCCATGGCCGGGGTCGATAATCACGACACGCCGGCTATCGCGTTGCGGCTTTGCGCGCGGCACGGGAATGGTCTTGGCGGTCGGTGGTTTCCAGTTATTCATGGCCACCCGCTGCCCGGCCTTGTATTTCGATTTTGGTACCGGCAACAGGTCGAACATCAGCCGGTCGGGTTTTGCCAGCGCCGCGGCTGCAACAATCCGGACGGATCCCTTCAGGTCCACCACGACACGGCTGTTGCCGGCCCGAAACAGACCATAGCGCATGCCCTCGACGACACCGCGTTTGCTATCGCCGGCATCGGAATCGACGCTCCAGTCCAGCTCCGGCAAATCGATAACCAGCCGGTAGGGATTTTCCAGCAAAAAGGCCGAATAGGGGACGACTTTGGTAAGGTCCAGAACGACCCTGGTCTTGCCGTCGTTTTCGCCGAGTCTTACGCCAGTAACCGCTGGGTCTTTCGCCTCGACAATGCTCGCAAATGACGCAAAAGTTATCAGCGCGGCCAGGGCCAAGATAGCAAATCGAAGCGGTATCAAATATTTGAAATTGGTCATTTCGCCAAACATATTCTGTCTTACAGGCTTGATAAAACAAGATATATACGAGGTATAGTGAATCTGTCCACTCAAATATAGTACAAGACTGGCAATTTTTTGACTGCAGCCAGGCAAATTATTCGTTGTCCTATGGACTGTTTAAGGCGTATTGATAGCCTCGCGCGTACAGCCGTGAACCGGTCGCGTCGGCAACTTGTCCGGCAAGACGATGCAGCGGCCTGCTCAGAACGGCTT
>CAXMQC010000223.1:0-2188 GCA_964195285.1 Akkermansiaceae bacterium | reverse complement strand
GCCAAGGGCACCGACAATATGCGCCGCCGCATGGGCACGCTCGACATGCAGGCCAATCTGTCGGCCAATATGGTCACCCTTTGTATGACGGATATTCTCGACTCCTATCCCGATGCCATGATCCAGAGCCACAATCTGGGCGGCAACATTCCCTATGAGGTCGAACGCATGGATCATCGCTGCCTGCTCGATACGCCGGACGAAGAATTACCGTCGGTCCGGTTTGCCAGATCGCCTGTCTATGTGGATTGCAATTCGTTGGGCGCGCGGGCGATCGAGGCAGGTGTCGAGACCTATGGTGAAGACCACATCGTATTCGGCACCGATGGCTCTGCCTTCGGCTGCAACTGGACGACAAAGGCACTCAGTGAAGCCAGGATCAGCGATGAGGCACGGCAGAAAATCCTGCACCACAACGCGGCAAACATGCTGTCGCACCTGGCGCCGCTGGCTCAATTCGGCCAAGCTGCCGAGTAGTCGGCTACCCGGCGGCACGCCCGCTTACCGGAGGAACAATTGGCACCAGAAGAGCGAGGGTCGCCGACTGAAGCCGGCGTTCCCAAATCCGACCGGATCGAAGTGGAACGGCATGGCGGTGTCGCCGTCATCGCCCTCAACCGGCCCGAAAAGCATAACGCCATGGACGATGCGCTGCGCAGCGCGTTTGTCGATATCGTCGATTGGGCCGCACAGGATGACACGGTACGTGCCATTGTCCTTACCGGTCGCGGCCGATCGTTCTGCGCCGGCGGCGACATCGCCGCTATGCAGGAACGCCTCAAGGCCCCCATGGGCACGGTCGCGATCAATGGCTGGCAACGTCAGCGCCGCACGCACGGCGCGATAACGCAGCTCCATGGCCTGACCAAACCGACCGTTGCCGCGGTCAATGGCGCGGCGGCCGGACTGGGCTGCGATTTGGCGCTCTGTTGCGATTTCATAATAGCTTCCGAATACGCCAAATTCGCCATGAGCTACGTTTTGCGCGGGCTCATCCCCGACGGTGGCGGATTATATTTTTTGCCGCGCCGGGTCGGTATGGCTCGTGCCAAAGAGCTGATTTTTTCGGCCCGTCGGGTCGAAGCCGAGGAAGCTCTCCGGATCGGTATGGTCGACCAACTCTCCTCAGCGGAAAAGCTATTGGATGATGCCATCGCCCTGGCGGAAAGCATGACGGCGGGATCATCCGTTGCAGTTGCACTATCAAAATCCATTCTTGACCAGAGTTTCGAGCTTCCTATGGAGCAGCTATTCGCCCTCGGCCGGCAGGCGCAGGCCATCTGCTACACAACGGACGAACATCGCGACGCGGTCAACGACTTCCTGAACAAGCGGAAAAGCTGAGCCGTCCGCCCTTGAACGAATGTTTCGTTCCTCTAAACAGCACTTGATATATATAAATGGCCGGCAACGGGATAAGGCCCATCATAACCCATCGTAAAATAAAAATTTTCGTTTTAAATGCACCGTTCCATACGGGGACGAGTTCGGTTAGGATGCTAAAATTGAAGCAGAGATTTCAAAGAAACAGGAGAGATAATATGAACAAATTTATTTTGTTTGGATGTGTTGGTTGGATCGCTTCCGTATTTGTCGCCACGCCGGTAACCGCTCAGGCCCTCAAATCGGTCAAGATCACTGTGCCGCGAAACAGTGTCTTTGTCTTGAATGCCTACGGCGGCAGGGATGCTGGGGTATTCAAAAAGCACGGCATCGACCTGGTCATCGATGCCCGGCCATTTAAGGGCCACATGGCAGGCCTTCCCGCCAAAGAAGTCATGGTAACGACCTACGCAGGTACGGCCGCGATCGGGAGAATAAACCAGGGCTTGGACTGGGTAATCATCGGCGGCGGCCTCACGGTGATGCAGGAAGTTTTCGTTCTCAAGAATTCTCCTTTCCGGACGATCTCCGATCTCAAGGGCAAAAAATTCTCAAGCTGGTCGACAGGTGCAGGCGCGTTCAAAGCGACGCGCGCCGCCATAATGGACGGTTATGGATTTGATGTTCTGAAGGACACCGAGTTTGTGCAGGCAGCGCCGCCGGCTCTGTTCAAGCTCCTCGAAAGAGGAGATGTAGACTCCATGTTCAACATCAGTTCCTTGACCATTGCCGCCGCTGCACAACCGGACAAATATCGCTCCATCTTCGCACCCAATGACTATTGGAGGAAGAAGACCGGTCAGCC
>CAXMQC010000222.1:0-2239 GCA_964195285.1 Akkermansiaceae bacterium | reverse complement strand
GGGCGCAATCCGCGGACGGGCGAAACTGTCCACGTAGCCCGTAAATCAGTTCCATTTTTCAAGGTGGGCAAGGATCTTCGGCTACGGCTGAACGTCCCGCAGGAATAATTTCGGCGCTGCAATTATCGTGATTCGGCTGCTCCCATGAGATTTATGCGCTATCTCAAAAAATTTATCGGGTCTCTGATTCTGCTTGTGCTGGTCGTGGCGGCGGTAACCTTTGCCGTTTCCAATCGCGCCATGGTCACGGTTAACCTTTGGCCGCTTGAGATCGAACCGTCCATGCAATTGGGGGCCACTGTGCTTGCCGCCTTCGCGATTGGTCTTATCGCCGGAACCGGAATTATGGCGGCGTCACGATTGAAAATCCGCCACCAGGCGCGGAGCAGCCAACGGCGCGTCGCATCGCTGGAAAAAATAGCCCATGACGCGTCGACGACGCTCCCGGCGCCTATTGCCGCCGCGCCCGAATCAAGTTCACGGCGCGGTTAATAACGCCTTTCCCGATTGGGCCATCGGGCGTATACAATCGGCCTTCAACCGACAAACGTTTCCTGACATTTAGGGTTATGTCCGCTTCTTCCGATAAAATCCTGTGCGCCATCGACACCACCGATATGGACGCAGCCCTCAGCCTCGCAGAGGCGCTGCGTGACCATGTTGGCGGAGTAAAACTTGGCAAGGAATTCTTTACGGCACAAGGACCGGCGGGTGTCGCCAGGATAGCCGATACCGGCCATCGAATTTTCCTTGATCTGAAATTTCATGATATCCCGAACACCGTGGCCGGCGCCGTCCGCGCCGCCACCGAGCTTGGATGCTTTATGCTGACCATCCATGCCTCTGGCGGGGCGGCCATGATCGCGGCCGCGGTTGAGGCACGGGGGAGCGCCACGACACCGCAAATAATCGCCGTGACTGTTCTAACCAGCCTGGCGGCGTCCGATCTGGAGAATGTCGGGCAGGCGGGCCCGATACCGCACCAGGTACTGCGTCTCGGGCGCCTGGCGCAGGCCAACGGCGCTGACGGCATCGTCGCGTCACCACGCGAAGTTGCCGCGCTCCGCGGTGCCCTTGGCGCTGATACGAAATTAGTCGTTCCGGGAGTGCGGCCTGACTGGGCCGGCGCGGATGACCAGAAACGCATCATGACTCCATTGGATGCAATCCAAGCGGGCGCCGATTTCCTCGTCATTGGCCGCCCGATCACCCGGGCCGAAGATCCGGCCGCCGCAGCCCAGCGCATAGCGGGCGAAATCGATGCGGCATGATTGAGAGGCCGCGGTGATTCAAGCCAAAATTTGTGGAATCAACTCTGACGATGCCATGCGGGAGTCGATCGAAAGCGGGGCCGATTTTGTCGGGCTGGTGTTTTATCCGCCGTCACCGCGGGCCGTGACCGCGGTCGAAGCCGCTCAGTTGGTCAACCGCATCCCCGATCATGTGGGTAGGGTCGGCCTCTTTGTCGACATGGGGAACGACATGCTGACCGACATTCTGTCGCAGGTGACGCTGGATCTGCTACAGCTCCATGGTGCGGAATCGCCGGCGCGCGTACAAGAAATCAGGCAGTTGACAAAAATTCCCGTGATGAAGGCCATTCGTGTCGCCAGCGACCGCGACATTGCGGAGGCCGATTCCTATCTGGATGTTGTGGACCGCATTCTGTTTGACGCCAAGGCGCCGTCTGAAATGAAAGGCGCCCTGCCCGGCGGCAATGCCGTCACGTTCGACTGGAATTTGCTGGCCGGCCGAAAATGGCCATGCCCGTGGATGCTGTCGGGCGGGCTTCACGCTGGAAACGTTGCCGAGGCCGTTGCCACATCCGGCGCCCCGTCGGTCGATGTATCGTCGGGTGTGGAATCTTCTCCCGGCACCAAGGATCCGGCCCGCATTCGGGAATTTTTGGCCGTCGCGAAGCGGCTATGACAGGCGTCCAATATGTGGCCGGCATTTCGGCCTTCTGATACACTCAGGCGCAAGATGACAACGAGCAGCCAGACAAAACCCGACAGTTACAAGACCTTGCCTGACCAGGGCGGTCATTTCGGCTTGTTTGGCGGACGGTTTGTCGCCGAAACGCTGATGCCCTTGATCCTTGAGGTGGAAAGGGCCTATGACGCGGCAGAAGCAGACCCAACGTTTCAGGCAGAGCTCGACGACTTTCTGGAACATTATGTCGGGCGCCCCAGCCCGCTATATTTCGCCCAGCGCCTAACCGAACATCTGGGCGGCGCCA
>CAXMQC010000221.1:0-3016 GCA_964195285.1 Akkermansiaceae bacterium | reverse complement strand
ATTCGCCCCAAGCTGGGCCCGAAGGGCGCGCCGCCACAGGAATTCGTGATCCAGTGGCCGGCGGACCACGGTGTGCACGGGTTGGTCAATCTGTTTGGTGTTGAATCGCCCGGTCTGACCGCATCGATGGCAATCGCCGAGCATGTCGCGAACCTGTTGTAACCGTTAAAGGCTCTAGGGGCTCAACTTACCCTTGGGTCCTTGATCTGTACGGTTTCCTGGTCGTAGGGAACAAACCCGGCTTTTTGGTACACCGACAGCGCGGCGGGGTGGTCCAGGGTACAGGTATTTACCCACAGTCGGCGTGGATTTCGGGACCAGGCGGAATCGATGGCCCAGTCCAGCATATAGCCACCCAGTCCCAAGCCTATGAATTCCGGTATCAGACCGAAATAGGCCAGCTCGACCTCGCCTTCCGTGCGAAAATCCAGCTCGGCATATCCGGCCGGCGTGCCACCGTAATAGAGCACGCAGACTTCTACCTTTTCGTCCTGGACGATGGTGGTTAGATCCTCGTCGGAAAGCCGGTTTCGCTCGTACCAGACCCAGGGTTCGCCAACGGCGGTGTACAAATAGCGGTAAAAACCGACCGTCGGCCGTTCGGCGCGCATCAGGGCTATTTTTTCGGTCAGGCGTGGCGGGTGAGCCGGTCCGCGTTGCGGCTGTTCCCGCATTTCCAGATAGGTAATCGTAACGTCCAGCGCGTCCGGACCGCCGCGCGCCGGCGGCTCGGCCAGCCATTTCGCCATGACGACGCGGTCCTCGGTTTCATAACCCGTGGCCTCATAAAATGCCTGTACCGGGTTGCCGCCACGGATCATCAGATTGACCTTGGCAACACCCTGTGTTTTCAGCCAGGCTTCCGCATGCGCCATGATCGCCTTTCCCAGTCCCTCACCGCGCCTGTCTGGCGAGACCGCTACGTAGTAGGGCCAGCCGCGATGCCCATCGTCGCCCGCCATGGCGCTGGCGACAATGTTCCCGACCGGATCGGTCATGACGAATATTTCCGACTGCGGTGTTGCGCGCGCCCGGGCGATATCGGCTTGCGGGTCGTTCCAAGGGCGAAGCAGGTCGCAAGCCTCCCACAGCGCCACGACGGCGTCGATATCGCCGTCCTGAATTGGCCGGATGTCCATTTTACGAAGTCTCGATCGGTGAGTCCGGGTTGCTGGCCCACTCGGTCCAGGAGCCGTCGAATACCGGGACTTCTTTTTTGCCGATCAAATAGAGCCCAAGCGCCAGAATACAGGCCGTAACGCCCGAGCCACAACTGGCCAGCATCGGTTTGTCCAGATCGACACCGGCGTCTTCGAAGGCGTCCCTGATCTCGTCGGCCGGCAGCATGGTTTTGTCGGCCATGTCCATCACCCGGGTGAAGGGAAGGTTGAGGGTGCCAGGCGCATGTCCGCTGGGCAATTCGGCTCTGGGTTCCGGATCGCTGCCATTGAATCGGCCGACCGACCGCGCGTCGAGGAATTGCTCGCGGCCTGATTTGCAGTTCGCGAAGACCTGGTCGTAATCGCGCACCAGGAAAGAATTGGTTCGCGCCGTGAAATGCCGTTCCCGTGGCATGGATTTTTCACCTGTGACGGGGCGACCCTCGGCCAGCCATTTTTCCATCCCGCCGTCCAGTACCGCGACATCCTCGTGGCCGAAGACGCGAAAGGTCCACCAGACACGGGCCGCGGCGGAAACACCGGTGGTGTCGTACACCACGATCCGATTGCCGTCACCCAGCCCCATCTTGCGGACGCGCGACGCGAATTTTTCCGGGCTTGGCAACATATGGGGCAGCGGGTTGGTATCATCGTTGATTTCATCGATATCGAAAAACACGGCGCCGGGGATATGTTGCTCGTGATATTCGGCGCGCGGATTTCTGTCGGCGGCCGGCATATGCCAGCTGCCGTCGACCACGCGAACATCCGGTGCGCTCAGATGCGCCGCCAGCCACTCCGTGCTCACCAATGCTTCCGGGTTTGTGTAACTCATCGGCAACACCTTATAAATAACTGTATTTCAAACAAAAACAATGTTTACGCGGCGGTTCCGCTTACCCTTGTTTTCGATCTTGGACACGGCCACCCTGCCGATCTCGCCGGTGCGCGCCACATGGGTGCCGCCGCAAGGCTGCAAGTCCGCGCCCTCGACTTCCATCAGGCGGATTCGACCACCACTACGCGGCGGCTGGACGGACATTGTGCGCACCAGTTCCGGACTGGCATCCAGTTCCTCCGCTGCGATCCAGCGATGTGACAGCGGCAGGTCTTCGGCCACCAGCCGGCTTAGTTCGTTGGTGATCTGCTCCTTGTCCAGCACATGATCGCCAGTGTCGAAATCGATGCGGCTCTTCTCGGCGCCGATCTGGCCGCCGGTAACACCGCAAGGCACGGCCGCGCAAAGCAGATGCATACAGCTATGCATGCGCATGTGCAGGTAACGCCTGGCCCAATCAATTCGTGCGGTCACTTTATCGCCGGGCGAGGGCAGGGCGGCGTCCTCGGCACAGAGATGGGCGATGCCGGCCTCGTCCTTGACTGTGTTGGTAATAGCCAGTTCCGGCCCGCCGGCCAAAACCAGGACGCCGTGGTCGCCCGGTTGTCCGCCGCCTGTCGGATAGAATACCGTACAGTCCAGAAACACCTTGCCGGGCGCGGTCGCAACGACAGTAGCCTCGCATTCGCGTAAATAGGAATCCTCGCGGAACAGTTCCTCGGTCATCTGGTCACTCCAGCCATGACGGTGCTGGCAATCCCTTCTCGCGAAGGAAAGCCGGGTTGAACAGTTTCGACATGTAGCGCTGGCCGGAATCGCAGAGCAGGGTGACGATGGTGTGGCCCGGGCCCATATGCTTGGCCAACCGGATCGCGCCGGCCAGGTTGATGCCGCTGGATCCCCCCAGGCAAAGGCCTTCGTCCAGGAGAAGATCGAACAGCACCGGCAGCGCCTCCGCGTCGGGGATCTGGAACGGCACGTCAACCGCGACATTCTCCAGATTCGCGGTAATCCGACC
>CAXMQC010000220.1:0-3061 GCA_964195285.1 Akkermansiaceae bacterium | reverse complement strand
GTCGGCCGCCGAGACAACAAGCACCGCGCCGTCCATCTGCGCCGCCCCGGTGATCATGTTCTTCACATAATCCGCATGGCCCGGGCAATCCACATGCGCGTAATGACGCGCTTCCGTCTCGTACTCCACATGCGCCGTCGAAATCGTGATCCCCCGCGCCTTCTCCTCCGGCGCCTTGTCGATCTGGTCATAGGCCGTGAATTCCGCGCCGCCAGCCTCCGCAAGCACCTTCGTGATCGCCGCCGTCAGCGTCGTCTTGCCATGATCAACATGACCGATCGTGCCAATGTTGCAATGCGGCTTCGTACGTTGAAATTTCTCTTTAGCCATCGGTTCTGCTCCGTATCCCTTGCCTGATCAGGCCTTGCTACCGTCTTTGTTGCCGATTTCGTCGGCAACATGCTGCGGCACGCGCGCATAATGGTCGAACTGCATCGAATACTGGGCACGGCCCTGGCTCATCGAACGCAGCGTGTTGATGTAACCAAACATATTGGCCAGCGGTACCATGGCGGTGATCACCTGCGCGTTGCCGCGCGCTTCGGTTTCCTGCACCATGCCGCGGCGCGCATTCAGGTCGCCGATGACATCGCCCATATAGTCCTCCGGCGTCACCACCTCGACCTTCATCAGCGGCTCGAGCAGCACGGCGCCGGCCTTGTCCATCGCCTCACGGAACGCGGCGCGCGCCGCGATCTCGAAGGCGAGAACCGACGAGTCCACGTCATGGTAGCCGCCATCGACCAGCCTCACCTTGAAGTCGATCACAGGGTAACCGGCCAAAGCGCCCGATTCGCGGGCGGAATTCAAACCCTTCTGGACGCCCGGGATATATTCCTTGGGCACCGAGCCACCAACCACCTTGCTATCGAACTGGAAGCCTTCGCCGGGCTCCAGCGGTTCGAAATCCATGATCACCCGTGCAAACTGGCCCGAACCGCCGGTCTGCTTCTTATGGGTATAGTCGACCTGGGCGGCCCGCGAGATGGTCTCGCGATAGGCAACTTGCGGCGCGCCGATATTGGCGTCCACCTTGAATTCGCGCTTCATGCGGTCGACGATGATGTCGAGATGCAATTCGCCCATTCCCTTGATGATGGTCTGCCCGCTTTCGATGTCCGATGTCACGCGGAAGCTGGGATCCTCGGCCGCCAGCCGCTGCAGCGCCTGGGACATTTTCTCCTGGTCGGCCTTGGTCTTCGGCTCGACCGCGATCTCGATGACCGGATCAGGGAACTCCATGCGTTCCAGCACGATGGGCTTGGAGGGATCGCACAGGGTATCGCCGGTTGTCGTATTCTTCAGCCCGCAGATGGCGACGATGTCGCCGGCATGGGCCTCCTTGATGTCCTCGCGGCTGTTGGCATGCATCAGCAGCATGCGTCCGACGCGCTCGCGGTTGTCCTTGACCGTATTCAAGGTCGCGGTGCCGCTCTCGAGCACACCGGAATAGACGCGCGCGAATGTCAATGAACCGACGAACGGATCGTTCATGATCTTGAAAGCGAGCGCCGAAAACGGCGCATCATCGGTGGGTTCGCGGGTCAACACGTCTTCGCCGTCGACCTTGATGCCCTTGACCGAGCCGATATCCAGCGGCGACGGAAGATAGTCCACGACAGCATCAAGTAATGGCTGAACGCCCTTGTTTTTGAAGGCGGATCCTAACAGTATAGGCACGGCGGTAAGGCTGATCGTGCCTTTGCGGATGCATTTCTTGAGGGTTGCCTCGTCGGGCTCGTTGCCCTCGAGATACGCCTCCATGGCATCATCGTCCTGCTCGACCGCAAGCTCGATCAGTTTTTCGCGATATTCGGCGGCCTGATCGGCCAGATCGGCCGGGATGTCTTCCTCGACGAACTCGGCGCCGAGACCCTCGTCTTTCCAACGAATCGCCTTCATGGTGACGAGATCAACCACGCCGACAAAATCGGCCTCGGCCCCGATCGGCAGTTGCAGCACCAGCGGCTGCGCCCCCAGCCGATCGACGATCATGTCAACGCAGCGGAAGAAATCCGCGCCTATGCGATCCATCTTGTTGACGAAACAGATACGCGGGACGCTGTATTTGTCGGCCTGGCGCCAGACGGTTTCGGATTGCGGCTCGACCCCGGCAACGCTGTCGAAAACGGTCACCGCGCCGTCGAGCACGCGCAGCGAGCGCTCGACCTCGATGGTGAAGTCGACGTGGCCCGGAGTGTCGATGATGTTGACGCGATAGTCCTTCCAGAACGCAGTCGTCGCGGCCGACGTAATGGTAATACCGCGTTCCTGCTCCTGTTCCATCCAATCCATGGTGGCGCTGCCGTGGTGAACCTCACCGATCTTGTGCGAACGGCCAGTATAATACAGGACGCGCTCGGTCGTCGTAGTCTTGCCGGCGTCAATATGGGCCATGATGCCGATATTGCGGTAGCGCTCGATGGGTGTTGTGCGTGCCATGACAGATCTCGTCGGGTTCGTTCGTCTATTACCAGCGGTAGTGCGAGAACGCGCGGTTGGCCTCGGCCATCCGGTGGGTATCCTCGCGCTTCTTCACCGCGGCGCCGCGGTTGTTGGCGGCATCCGCCAATTCTCCCGACAGACGCTCGACCATGGTGTTTTCCGACCGATTGCGCGCCATCGCGATCAACCAGCGGAAGGCCAGCGCCTGGCCTCGGATCGGCCGCACATCGACCGGCACCTGATAGGTGGCGCCACCGACGCGGCGCGAGCGGACTTCGAGCTGCGGTTTTACATTCTCAAGCGCCTCATGGAACATCTTCACCGGATCGACGCCATTGCGTTTTTGGATCAAGTCGAAGGCGCCGTAGACAATGCTCTCGGCGGCCGATTTCTTACCGTCCACCATGACGATATTCATGAATTTGCTGACCACCACGTCGCCATATTTGGCGTCGGGAAGGATCTCGCGTTTTTCTGCTGCGCGGCGTCGCGACATGTCCGGTTCCTCCCGCCCTACTTCGGCCGTTTGGCGCCGTATTTCGAACGGCGCTGGCGGCGGTCCTTGACGCCCTGGGTATCCAGGGTGCCACGAATCATATGATAGCGAACGCCGGGA
>CAXMQC010000219.1:0-3489 GCA_964195285.1 Akkermansiaceae bacterium | reverse complement strand
TGGCCAGGGATCTTGGTGTTTCGATCAACGAAATCGGCGATTCCAGATTTGCCATCCACCTGCCGACCGCGGAGCACATTTGTGCGGTCTGTAGAGACAAGGAAGCCTGCGACGCATGGCTGGCGGCCCATGCATCCGCGGCAGAGGCCCCGGATTTCTGCGCCAACGCCGCCTATTTGCGCCTCGCCCAAAGCTGAAGATATACCGCGATCGGGCCTTCTGCGCGCTTCGGTGCGATCAGTCTTTTCTTGCCAATTACCCGTAAAGCCTGCTGCAATAGCGGTCAAATGATCGCAGGGAGGCGACAGGATGGGCGAATTCGACGGGAAAACCGCCGTTGTAACCGGTGCTGCCGGCGGTGTGGGCTATGAGGCTGTCTCCATGCTGGTGGCGGAAGGCGCCGATGCGCATATCATCGATCTTCTGGATCCGCCCGCGTTGCCGGAAGGTTCGGGCCGGACAACCTATCACCAGGGCGATTTGACCGATTGGGATTTCGTCAGCGGCGTTTTCGATGGGTTGAAACGGCTGGACTACCTGGTCAACGGTGCCGGCGTTCTGTGGTTCGGCAAGGATGTCAGCGCGATCGATATCGACCTCGATACCTGGGACCAGGTGATGGATATCAATCTGAAATCCATGGTGCTGACCATGAAATGCGCGGTGCCGATGATGGAGTCGCGCGGCGGCTCGATCGTCAATATCGCGTCGATCCAGAGCCTGCGGGGCGACCCGGTGCCGCAGGACGCCTACCAGGCCTCGAAGGCGGGTGTCGTCGCGCTGACCAAATCGATCGCCGTCCAGTATGCGCGTTTCGGCGTTCGCGCCAATTCCGTTTTGCCCGGTGGCTCGTGGACGCCGCTGCAGGAACGCTGGGACCGCGACCCCGAGGCCGCCAAACGCGCCGCCGAGGCGGTACCGCTGGGCCGCGTCGGCAGGGCCGATGACATTGCCAACGCAATCATCTTCCTGCTGTCCGACAAGGCCTCCTGGATCACCGGCATCGAACTGATCGTCGATGGCGGCGTGACGGCATTGCCGTAGCGAGTTGTCGCGGCTAAAACGACCCCATGAAGATCGACGGTACTCATTACCGCAGCATCTGGCCGCATGCAGACCGGGAGCGGGTGGAGATTATCGACCAGACCCGGCTGCCCTACGAGTTCGGCATTGTTGCACTTGCCACCATGGAGGACGCGGCGCATGCGATCCGCGTGATGCAGGTCCGCGGCGCGCCGCTGATCGGGGCGACGGCGGCCTGGGGGATGGCGCTGGCGATGCGCGCGGACCCCTCCGACGCCAATCTGCGTGATGCGCTCGAGGTGCTGGGGGCGACACGCCCCACGGCGGTCAATCTGCGCTGGTCGCTGGACGCGATGCGCGGCCTACTGGCGCCGCTGCCGGCGGACGGGCGCGCCGACGCTGCCTGGGCCTGCGCCGGCGAAATCTGGGACGACGATGTCGCGATCAATCATTCGATCGGCCAGAACGGCCTGGCGCTGATCCGCGAGATCGCGGCCGCCAAGGGCGGCGGGCGCGTCAATTTGCTGACCCACTGCAATGCGGGGTGGCTCGCCACCGTCGATTGGGGCACGGCGACCGCGCCGATGTATCTGGCCCATGACGACGGCATCGACATCCATGTCTGGGTCGACGAGACGCGGCCGCGGAACCAGGGCGCGCTTACCGCCTGGGAGCTGGGCCAGCACGGCGTGCCACACACTTACATCGCCGACAATGCCGGCGGCCATCTGATGCAACATGGCGAGGTGGATCTGGTCATAACCGGCACCGACAGGGTCGCCGCCAACGGCGATGTCGCCAACAAGATTGGTACCTACCTGAAAGCATTGGCGGCACACGACAATGGCGTTCCCTTCTATGTCGCGCTGCCGTCGCCGACCATAGATTGGTCGATCGGCAAAGGCGGCGATATCCCGATCGAGGAGCGCGGGTGCGAAGAGGTGGAGACATTGCAGGGCCGCGGCGCGGACGGCACGCTGGCCAGCGTCACCGTCACGCCGCCCGGCAGCCCCGCCGCCAACCCGGCCTTCGACGTCACACCGGCGCGCCTCGTCACCGGGCTGATCACCGAGCGCGGCGTCGCCGACGCCACGCCCGAGGGGCTGCGCGGACTTTTTCCGGAAATGGCCAGCTAAGAGCCTGGCCCAAAATATGTTGCTGTTTTCATTGGCGTCCTTGTGTTCCCCTCCGGATCGCGTCGAAGGCCGCTTGCGATGGCTGGCATCGCGGCACGCCCTTCTCCTAACCGGAGAAAAACACAAGGCCGTGAAAACAACAACATATTCCGGGCCAGACTCTTAGGGGTGTACTCACGGGCCTGAGCCGTTATGGTGCGGGCCGAAAAAATTATCGAACCAACCGACAGGAGACCGGTATCTTGAACAAATGGCAAAACCTCGATCTAGGCATGAAGCGCAGCCCGGCCGATGCCGGCGCCGATCTGGATCTGGAAAACACCCTCTATCTGGAACTCAAGGATGGGCGGGTCGTGATCCAGCTGTTCCCGGATCTGGCGCCCAACCACGTGGCGCGCATCAAGGAGCTCTGCCGCCAGAAATTTTATGACGGCATCGTCTTCCATCGCGTGATCGATGGTTTCATGGCGCAAACCGGCGACCCGACCGGCACCGGCACGGGCGGTTCGGGCCAGAATCTGGCGGCCGAGTTCAACAATACGCGCCACGAGCGGGGCACTTGTTCGATGGCCCGCGCGCAGAACCCGGACAGCGCCGACAGCCAGTTCTACATCGTCTTCCAGGCGGCGGCGCATCTCAACGGCCAGTATACCGCCTGGGGCCAGGTGGTGTCGGGCATGGACCATGTGGACGCGATCAAGAAGGGTGCCGGCGGCAATGGCGAGGTCAGCGACCCCGACAGCATCGTCACCATGCGTGTGGCGGCCGACGTTTGAACGCCAAGAGCGCCTGTTCATCGCCGGTTAAGCCGGCGGCGTGCAGGTTCGTGCACTAGTGCAATGAGATCGATCGACAAAAGGAACTGAGAATGGCTGGAATGAAGTGGCTGGCGGGCGTCGCCGCGCTGATTGCCGTGTTTTTTACGATCCCCGCCGGCGCGGCCGAGCTGGATCCCGAGAATACGCTGTACCTGGAATTGAAAGACGGTCGGGTGGTTATCGAAACCCTGCCCAAATATGCGCCGAACCACGTGGCGCGGATCAAGGAACTGGCTCGCCAGGGGTTCTATGACGGCATCGTTTTCCATCGCGTCATCGACGGCTTCATGGCGCAGACCGGCGATCCAACGGGTACCGGCATGGGCGGGTCGGGCCAGAAACTGAAGGCCGAATTCAACAACCTGCCCCACGCGCGCGGCACGTTGTCGATGGCGCGGTCGAACGACCCCAATAGCGCCGACAGCCAGTTTTTCATCGTCTTCAAGGTGTCGCCGTTCCTGAATGGCAAATATACCGTCTGGGGCCGCGTGGTTTCCGGCATGGAACATGTT
>CAXMQC010000218.1:0-2452 GCA_964195285.1 Akkermansiaceae bacterium | reverse complement strand
TTCAAACCGGAAATAGCGTTGGGTCTTGCCTCTGACCGTCATGTCGGCATAGAGAACCTCGCCCCAGCGGGCAACGTCACCGTTTTTCAGATGTGACCTTTCGACCAGGACATTAAAGGAATCGCCGGGCCGTATGTCGCGTTGAAAGTCAACGTCCCAGCTGAACAGGCGAATAATATCAACAATCACGGACGATGGCAGTCCGGCGCGTTTCGCCGCCGTGTATAGGCTGGCATCGATCGATCCGCCCAGATTGGCCACGCGGTGGTCCAATTCCCGCTCGATAATGCTGGCTTCATATAAGCCGGCCTCAGTGCGATTGACCTGAATTGTCTGGTCGGCAGTTAGCTTGAAGGACAATCCCACAAAGCGCTGATCCTGGCCCGCCTCGTTGGAAGATGCAAACCGCGTGGTCAGGGTTTGCCCGGGACGCAGGTCGCGGGGATTGAAAACCTTGCGCATGGCCGTGATCGCGCTGTGCGCATCGTTGCGCGGAACGGCAGCGTCGATCATTAATTTCATGAATGTGTCGCCCGAACGCGCCGTAACCAGACGTTCAAGGTTTTTTGGCGGTGGCGGCGCAAGCGCGATCTGCTGTTCAACGGCGGTGGGCGCTGCCGTCGCACTGTCGCTTAACAGCTGTTCAGCGGCCGTCTGGGCCGAATTCTTGGCGTAACCGGCTGGCGGATATAAGGAAATCCCGGCGCCGATGGCGGCGATCACGGCGCTTAAGGCGGCGCCCTTTAGCACAAAAGAAATTTTTGGTTTACGCAAGGTCACAACAAAAAACTCATGGGCTACGGACAAAAGTTCGGCACGGCGGACCGCGCCTGCACACCATCTATACGACGCTGCTATGCAAACCATGCGGAAGGGCGGTTTTATTGTCAACTAACAATCCTTAGATTCTATACTGTTACTGAAGTTTCTTCCCATAAAGGCTGGAAAAAAGGTGGTAAGGGCAGCCATTGACGCAATCGACATTCAGGACTTTACTATCAAAGTTAAAAAAAACCGTTTAAGGACAGGGGACGTGTTCCATTCAGCTGAATCTTTTTTTCGGCCCAAGTCGGTCGCGATAGTTGGTGCCTCGGAGACAGGTGGTGGCGGATGGTCGCGGGCGATTTACGAAAATCTCGAATATGCCGGTTTTCCCACCGAGATCTTTCTGATCAATCCGCGCCGCGAGGAGCTTTGGGGGCAAAAGGTGTACCCCGATTTCGCCTCGCTCCCCAAACCGATGGATCTGGCGCTGACCATCGTACCCGCCGAATTCATCCCCGATATGTTGGCCGAGGGCGTCGAAAACGGCCTTAAATCGGCCCTTATTTATGCCGCCCGCTTCGGCGAGGGCGGTGATGAGGAAGGCGCCAAGCGGGGTGACGCCATCCGCACCCTATGCGACGATCACGGGTTGGTGGTTTGCGGGCCCAATTGCATGGGGGCCATGGCATTTCCCAAGAATCTCCTGTTTTACCCGGCGACGCGCATTCGTGGGCTGCCGACCGGGCCGGTCGGGGTGGTTTTCCAGTCAGGCGGCACCTTTATGTTTTGGCTGCAGCGCGCCGCCGAACGGGGCCTGGGATTTTCCTATGCAGTGTCATCGGGTAACGAACTTAATCTCGATTTGGCCGATTACATCAACTTTCTGGTCGAAGACGACGACACCCAGATGATCGCCTGTATGGTTGAGGGCGTTCGCCGGCCGGAAGCCTTCATGGAAGCGGCGCGCCGGGCGCTTGCCGCCGAAAAACCCATTGTCATGCTGAAGCTCGGTCGCAGCGACCTTGGGAAAAAGGCGGCCGAAAGCCATACCGGCGCGCTGGCCAATGACGACGCGGTTCTGCAGGCGGTGTGCCGGAAATTCGGTGTCATTCGGACCTATTCGCTGGATGAGATGATCGATCAGTGCCTGGTCCTCAACCAGCGGCGCTGGCCTAAGGGTCCGCGCGCCGCGATGGCAGGGTTTCCCGGCGGCGGCAAGGGGCTTTATCTCGATTATTCAGCCGACGAGGGCGCGGTTCAGGCGCGGCTTTCCGATGAGACCGTCGCTCAGATCGAACCCTATATCGATCCCGGCCTGTCCGGGCAAAGCCCCATCGATTGCGGTGCCGGTATCGCCGCTCGCCAGCGCGATTTCAGTACCGTCTGCAGTCTAATGGCGGCCGATCCCGGCGTCGATATCGTCACCATGCAGGGCCAGTTGCCAACCACCGCTGACGATCCCACCGATCCGACCATATTCTCCAACGTGGTGGATGCGACCGACAAGCCGGTAATCGCACATGGGCGGGTGTCACAGAATTTGAGCGAGGAAGGGCGGATCTTCCAGGCGGCTGCCAAAGTTCCCTTTATCCCGGGCCTGCCGCAGACGGTCCGCACCATGCAGGGCCTTTGTCTTTATGCCGAGGCGCTGCGGCGTGGCGTCGAACCCCTGCCCGAGGCGACCGGC
>CAXMQC010000217.1:0-4635 GCA_964195285.1 Akkermansiaceae bacterium | reverse complement strand
ACCACACCTGGCACATTGCGATGCCGGCGGGTGGGAGCCGTCCACTGCGTCAATTGCAGACCTCCGCCCCCGGGTCGTAATGATCACCGGGGCGCCCGCCTGCATATTGTTGGTTAAGTCCTGGGAGAAAACGAGCAGGGGTGGGGAGGATTTACAACCCGGGCTAAAGGCGACTGTATTTCTAATTGTCCGCGGGAAATTCCCGTCCAGGCACCTGCCGGATATCCCCAGTCTTCCCGTCGGGAATGAAGGCCGCAATATCGACCGCCTTGGGCTCAGTAATGCAAGCTTCGCGGCACATGGCGCATCCGGTGCAGAATTCTTCGTTGATGACGGGTCTGATCCCGGAGTCCCATTCGAGTGCCCCGGGCACCGGACAGGCGTGAGCGCAAGCGCCGCATTCCGGGCCCGAGTAAGGCAGACAGATTTCCGTATTGATGCGCGTGCGGGCCAGTTTGGCCGGCGCCGCGATTGCACGGCGGTCCCGGTCCGGAAGTTTCAGGACATCCGGTTCACAGGCGGTCACGCAGGGCCAGTCCTGGCATAGGCGGCAGCCACGGTCGAGCAAACCCATGACCGGCGTATCCGCCACCTGTTGTCCCAAGCGGGCCGGCAGCCCGAACAGGACGTCATGCGGGCAGGCTTCGATACACTTGCCGCACCGTGTGCAGCCCAGCAGGAAAGGCATTTCATCCACCGCATAGGGTGGGCGCAGCCAGCCTTCGGCGCGCTGGCCGGTTTTCGATTGAGCGAGACGCGATGCGGTTTGCACCGCCTTTTTCGCTCCCAACCTGAGTAGGTCGCGGCGTTTCATCACGGCCTCATTTGCGGCTGTCCTGGGCGCCGCGGATCTTGCCGGTCATGGCGCGTCGGCGCTGGATAATGTTAATGGACAGCAACACAACGACCAACAGACCCACGCCGATGCCGATTGGCCCGACCGGCGCCGGTTCTCCGATGCGTAGCGGAAAGTCGATGATATAGGGCTCGCCGCCGGCTTCGAATTCCGCCGTGACGACGTATTCGCCCGCCTCCTCGAAAAGATACCGCTGGCGGTAGACGTTGTCGTCGACTGGCTGGACGCCCAGGACGACTTCCTCGCCGCCGATGCCCAGCCAGGAAAGCCAGGATTCGCTGCGCGCCGTGAAAGTGACGTCGCCCTGGAATGGTGTCCCATCGCCGACGCTGGTCACGTACAGATTGACCCGTCCCGGCTTGCCTGGTTTCGGAAACGCAGGGAAGGCCATGTAGGTTACAAAATATTCGCCAATTTGGGTTTCGAAATGCAAACCTGGCGGCGTATTGGAATCCTCGCTCAGGCTGGAAGCGGGCCGGCCCAGCACATGATGAGCCGCCGCGAAGTCGACCGACGACAGTAACAGGATCGCCGCCATGATCGTAACCAACGGTTTGATGCTCGGCATACCCTAGACCTTCTGTCCGACAGTTGATTCCCGGGTGCGTTCGATGATCCAGATCGGCTTGCTGGGGTGGGGGCATACCTCGACGCACAACCCGCAACCGACACAGCCCTGCCTGATCACCGGTTGGTACTGGTTCCACATCTTAAAGCCTATCGCTTTGTCGCCAAGCGGGCAAACGCTGACGCAGGCGCCGCAAATACCGCGATCCACCCAAGGGTAGCAGGCCGTCCGATCGATCTGGGCAAATCCCATGTCGATCTTCGCCATCGGCGTGACGGTCAGTGCCTCGGTCGGGCAAACCTCCATGCATTTGTTGCACAGGATGCAAGCCTTTTGTTGGGGGTCGATGTACGGCAAATTGATCTCGCCGCCGCCGTCGCGCGCATGGAATTGGATACAGCGCGGCGGACAGACCTCACCGCACAGGCCACAGCCGATACAGGCCGCCATGAAAGCCTTGTCGTCGCCAAGCGCGCCGGGCGGACGCAAATGATTGCGCTGCGCCGTCGCCTGCCGGGGCGCCAGCAGATACGATATCCCGTAGGGAATGATGCCGGCGGCCAAAGTGGCGGCGCCAGCGACAAATTTTTTCAAGACGCCCCTGCGTTCCATCAGGCCGCCTCCCCACTCGTCTCTTCCTGCTGGCGGCGGTAATGCCGGCCGAGATGTCCCGGCCCCTGCGCCGGATAGTCGGTGGGCCGGATGACGAAGGTCATGGCGTCGGTGGGGCAGATCGCGATACAGGCCGTGCAATTGTTGCATTCCTGTCCGAAGCCGTCGCGCAGCGGATCGAGTTCGAATTCGCAGACCGCATTGCACTTGGCGCAATCATTGCAATTCTCCGCGATCCGGCGGATGCGGACCAGCCGGTATCGTCCGAGCAGGGAATACAGCGCCCCGCCGGGGCACAGATAACGGCAGAACCCCCGGCGCGCGACCAGGATATCGAACAGCAGGGTTCCCAAGAAGAACACCGTACCGGCGCCGAAACCGCCCAGCGCAATCACATAATAGATCTCGCGGCCGATAATGGCGGGCGGATAGATCGCCGCGACCAGGATGGACCCGCTCGCGGCCGACAGGATCAACCCCAGCGCCAGTACCCCATATTTTATGCGTTTATCGAAGCGGTTGTTACCGAGCCTCAGACCGGCCCAGCGCAACCAGCCGGCCAGATTGGTGTTGAGTTCGTAGAGCAGGGTCGCCGGACATATCCAGCCACAAAAAAAACGCCCAAGCACCGCTGTCAGGGCAACGGGGATCAGCGCGGTGACCGCGAACGGCCAGTATATCTTGAGCCCCGCCATAGATTGGGCCAGTACCGCCAGCGGGTCGGACAGTTTCAAACCCCAGAAGGTCCCCGACCAGGTATTGCCCTTGATCGCATCCAGGTCCTCGGCCGGATCGTTGGTAAAGGGCGCGGTGATCGCTTCCATGCTGTCGTAGAGGTACTTTTCCGAGGGCGTCAGCAGATCGTAGGCATGGGCCGCCACATAGGTCTGGTAGACGTGCAGAAACGGCAGCAGCACGAGCATCGCGAATATGACGGTCAATGTAATCCAGCGCAGCTTGTTCAGATGGCGCCAGAGGAAAAATGGCTTGTAGACCGGCTCGCTCATTATCTCCGCCACTCGGTTATACCCGATCGGGAATCACGCGGATCGCTTGTGGCAACTGAATGCAGGAGCGTTCGCACAGCCCGCATCCGACGCATTTGTCGGTGACATGGGGTTGTTCCATGTAACCGACCGTAATGGCGATATCCTGCAACGGGCAGGCTCGGTAGCACACGCCACAGCTTTTGCCCTGGTACGACAGGCACAGGCTCTCGTCGACCCGGGCCTGTCCCATGTGGACTTCGTCGAGAATGGTTTCCAGCTTGCGCTTGATCGGTTTGATCGCGCCGGACGGACAGACATCGCCGCATTTCATGCACAGGATGCAGGCTTTCTCGCGCGGCGCGATATAGGGTGTATCGATCGAATCCCAACCGTTCTCCAGGGTAAAAAATTTGATACAGCTGTTCGGGCAGACCTCGCCGCACTGGCCGCAATGGATGCAGTGGTCCAGAAACGCCTCTTCCGGCAGCGCGCCGGGTGGACGCAGATAGCGCAACGACGGCCGATTTTGCGCCGCGCGGGCGGACGCGGGGGCCAGGGCCGCCGCGGCGCCCACACCCAACACCTTAACAAAGGATCTGCGTTTCACAGGATCATACCCGCCCCCGGACCTCGATCAGATTTTCTCGATCCGACAAGCGCTTTTCTTGAAGTCCACTTGCCCGGAGACCGGATCCCAGACCCGGCTGGTCACCGCGTTGGCCAACCACTTGTTCTTCTTGGGATCGGCGCTGTCGGCCACCGAGAGGTTCCACGGTCCGAACATATAGCCACGCGGCACGTTGTTGCGCGCTGGCTTCACCAGGGAATTGGTGCCGACCTGGGCGCGCGCTTCCAGCGAGCCGCGCCGTGTTATAACGCGCAGCTTGTCGCCGTCCTTTACGTCAAGATCCTTGGCGTCGTCCTCATGCATTTCGACATACATCTCCGGCACCAGCCGGCGGGTCGTCGGGCTGCGATTGGACTTGGCGGTATGGAAATGCTCGTAAACGACACCCAATCCGAGCCAGTAGGGATATTTGTCCCTCGGGATATCGTTCCAGGCTTTGCCCCGGTGTTCCTCGTCCGGCAGGTCCGGGGTCAATCCCTTGTCGCGGGCCAATTTGATCAAGTCCATATGGTCGATGGTGTAAAAGCCCTCCTCGGCGCCGAACCGCATCAATTCCTTGGTCAACTTCTCGCGCTCGGAATAGTCCTGGTGGACCAGTTTCATATTGACCTTGCCGTCCTTGGTGCGGAAATAGCCATAGGGTTTATTCTCCCAAGAACCTTCCTGCAGCATGAAGCGGCGCTTGGTGCCGCCGTTCTGGGCGATCTCATATGTCGGCGCCGGCCACTGGATGCCACGCAGTTCGACCAACTGGTCATACGGCGTAATCTTGTCCAGTTTTTCGACTTCCAGGATGCCGGTCAGGTCGGTATCGGTACCGGCGGATGCGGCGATGACGTCGCGGAAAATTTCCTCAGCATCGTAGAAACCGTCTTCCTTGCGCTCGTACGGCAAAATCTTGTCCATATTGAGCCCCAGAAGCGTGCCGATGCCTTTCGCCTTGTCGATAACCATATCCATATCCGGACGGCATCCGGGCGGC
>CAXMQC010000216.1:0-2760 GCA_964195285.1 Akkermansiaceae bacterium | reverse complement strand
CTGGGGCGTGAAGGCGACGTTCGTTACGTCTGCGGATACGCCGAGTGACGTGGTCTATGAGGTGACCCGCGCGGTTTTCGAAAATCTTGACGATTTCCGGAAACTTCATCCGGCCTTCGCCAATCTCAATCCGAAGCAAATGGTGTCTGATGCGATTTCAGCACCAATTCACCCCGGTGCGATGAAATATTTCAAGGAAAAAGGCCTTAAATAGGGCCCCGATACGTGCCGGCGTCTGCAAAAAGGGCGCCGGCACTCCTTTCCATAATCGATAAAAAGAACCAGCAGAACGGTGGCGCGTTAGGGGATGGCGGAAACCACACCCAGCGATCAAATATCGCAAGAAGAGATTCAGGAAAAGATTGACGAGGTCGAATATACCGGTCGGCGGGCCGGTCCGATTTTGGCGTTCATTCTCAGTGTGCTCGCCGCCTCCTGGTCCCTGTTTCAGCTTTGGATCGCCTCGCCGCTACCGTTCCAGTTTGGGTGGGGAATTGTCGACGGGGTGCCGGCGCGCGGTATTCATCTGGCGTTTGGCCTGCTGCTGACATTTCTCATGTTCCCGGCGGCGAAATCGCTGGCGCAAAAGCGTCTTTCGCCCATTGATATCTTTCTCGGCCTGTTTGGCTGTTTCGCCGCCCTCTGGGTGTTTATCGCGCAGGAAGGCATTACCAGCCGGCTCGGCTCGCTTCTGGTTATCGACCTATTCGGGTTCAACTTTCCCGTCGAGGCGATCGTCGGCGGGGTCGGTATCCTGTTGCTGCTCGAGGCGACGCGACGGTCCATCGGTATTCCGCTGGTGATCGTGGCCAGTTGCTTCCTGCTTTATTCCATCTTCGGCCAGGTCATGCCCGAAATCATTTCCCATCGGGGCATGTCGATCGACCGGCTGATCGGCTATCAGTGGATGGGACAGGAAGCCATCTTCGGCATACCCATCGACGTCTCGGTCAGCTTCGTGTTCCTGTTAGTCCTGTTCGGCGCGCTGCTGGATCGGGCCGGGGCGGGCAAGTATTTTCTCGATCTTGCCTTTTCCATGGTGGGCAAATACCGGGGCGGTCCCGCCAAGGCCGCCATTCTCGCGTCCGGCATGACCGGGCTGATTTCAGGATCATCCATTGCCAACGTGGTGACCACCGGCGTGTTCACAATTCCGGTCATGCGTCAGACCGGGCTTTCCGCCATCAAGGCCGGTGCGATCGAGGTTGCGGCCTCCACCAACGGACAAATCATGCCGCCCATCATGGGGGCGGCGGCGTTTATTATCGCGGAGCTGATCGGCATATCCTATTTCGACGTGGTGGTCGCGGCCTTTATCCCGGCCATCATCAGCTATATCGGGCTTCTCTATATCTCGCACCTGGAGGCGTTGAAGCTGGGCCTGACGGGCATGCCCAAGGAAAAACTGCAGGTCTTCAGTGCGGTCTTCTTCACCGGCGTGCATTTCATCGTGCCCATCGTGCTGCTGGTGTTCCTGTTGATGGTGGAGCGTTGGACGGCGAGCAGCGCCGTCTTCTACACCATCGTCGCCATGTTCCTCATCATGATCGCCACCAAGGCCTCGCCGACGGGCATGACCCGCCTGGTCATGGCCGGGCTCTATATGATCCCGGTGGCGATCTACGTACTGATCAGGTTTGCCACCAATACCGACCCGCAATCGTCCATACAGTTCGGACTGGGGTCGGCGGTGCTGGTTGTTATCGTCCTCACCCTGATCCGGCAAAGCCAGGATGGCGGCGGGTTTGCCGGCGTCAAGCAAGCGTTCGTTGAAATCTATGGCGGCCTGGTCGCCGGCGCGCGCAACATGGTCGGTATCGCCATCGCGGTTGCGACCGCCGGCGTCATCGTCGGCGCCGTCTCATCCACCGGGCTCAACAACGCCATGGTCAGCGTGGTGGAGACCATCTCTGGCGGCAATATCTATGCGCTGCTGATCCTGACGGCGGTTCTCAGCCTGGTACTCGGCATGGGGTTGCCGACCACCGCCAACTATCTGGTGGTGGCGTCTCTGCTGGCCGGTGTGCTGGTGGAACTGGGCACCGCGGCCGGCCTGGTCATGCCCCTGATCGCGGTCCATCTGTTTGTGTTCTATTTCGGTTTGATGGCGGATTCGACGCCACCGGTGTGTCTCGCCGCCTTTGCGGCGGCGGCCATTTCGCGGGCAGACCCGCTGAAGACCGGCGTCCAGTCGTTCCTCTACGATATCCGCACCGCGATCCTGCCGTTTGTGTTCATTTTCAACCACGAACTTCTGTTGATCGGGGTGACCAGCATCTGGCACGGGGTCATGGTTTTCGTCGTCTCGCTGATTGCCGTGCTGTGTTTTACCTCGGCGATCCAGGGATGGATTTTCATCAGAACCAACATCGTCGAGCGTCTGCTGCTCCTGGTGGTGATGGTGGCCTTGTTCCGTCCCGATTTCATTCTCAATCAGGTCTATCCCGACTTTGCACCGGTTGACCTGGACAAGTTCGTCGCCGACCAGCTCAAGGCGGAGAAGGGCCTGAAGGTCCGGCTCCACGCCACGCGGGAGACCGAATATGGCGACCGCTTCAGGCTGTTCGTTTTGGCGGCACCCGGTGGTGATGCGGGCCAGAAGGCATTCACTCTCAAGCTTGCCAAGGAAGACGGCCGTTATGTGGTCTCGAGCTTCGGTATCACCGGCCCCGCGGCCAAGGCCAAGATGGATTTCGGCGACGTCATCACCGCGGTGGATGTGGAACAAACCGGCCGCCCGCCGAGAGAACTGGTCTATCC
>CAXMQC010000215.1:0-2599 GCA_964195285.1 Akkermansiaceae bacterium | reverse complement strand
GGGTTTTGTCTTCCGCCATGGGAATCCCTTTACTGAATGCTGTCGGCAATCGGCGTGCCATGCGCCGGATCAGCCCCGCGCCCTCAATGCCTCCAGGGCTTCGATCAACGGCCCCGAATAGGCGAAGGATGCCGGGTTGCCACCGGTATGGATGAACATGATGTTGTGGTCCGGTCCGGTTTTCTCGGCGCGGTGCATCGCCGCGGCCATCACCTTGCCGGTATAGACCGGGTCCAGGACAAGCGCCTCGCTGCGCGCCGCAAGGTCGATGGCGTGGACCGCCGGTTCATTCAACAGGCCGTAGCCCGGCGCGAGCCAATCATCGAGTGTAATCACGTCTTCTGCCGTCACCGGTGATGCCACGTCCAGCAGCCCGGCGATGCCGTTGCAACGGTCAAGAATGCGGCCATGCTGGATCGTAGCCGCGCGGCGCACGCAGACACCGGTCACCGGGATCGCGCTGCCCAGCGCCCGCAATCCGAACAGCAACCCCGCATGGGTCGTCCCGCTGCCGGACGCGACGACGATCTCGTCGACGCGTAGCGACTGCGCCGCCAGTTGCCCGAGAATTTCCCGCGCCGCATCGACATAACCCAACGCGCCCAGCGGTTTGTGGCCCGGGGCCAGCGGGACGACATAGGGCCGGCGGCCCTTGCTCTTCAATTCGTCGGCGATTTCGTGGAGGCGGCGGTCGGCGCCTTCCTCGTCCTCGCCATGCGGGTAGGAATAGAGGGTCGCGCCCATCAGGCGGTTGATGAACACGTTGCCGGAATTCCTGTATTCCGGGCTGGAGTTTTGCACGCGCTCTTCAAGCTGGACATGGCAGTCCATGCCAAGTTTGCGCGCCGCCGCCGCCGCCGTGCGCACGAAATTCGACTGCACGGCGCCGGTGATCAGCACGGTATCGGCGCCCTCGGCCTCGGCCTCACCGAGATAAAACTCGAGCTGCCGCACCTTGTTGCCGCCGAAAGCAAGCCCGGTGCAATCGTCCCGCTTTACATACAGCCCACCGCCGTGCCCGAGCGCCGCGGCCAGGTTTCCCATCGCCTCGACCGGCGTCGGTAGATGCGCCAGCGCCGCGCGCGGCAGGTCGTCAAGTTTTCCAAGCATATTTGTTATCCACCAATCATTCCATCCAGCCCTTTCCAGACCAGTCGCAGCCCGGTCAGGGTCAGAATACCGAAAACAACGCGATAGAACAGGGCCTCGTTCAACATGCGATGTAAACGCAGGCCCAGCCAGATGCCGAGCGGGACCACCGGAGTCAGTATCAGCGCCGTACCCAAATTATTCGCCGACAGCTGGCCCAGCAAGCCGTAGGGAACGAGCTTGGCATAATTCACCGCCGCGAAGAACAGGGTCATGGTACCCACATAGACCGTCTTGTCCAGCCGCTGCGGCAGCAGATACACCTGTATCGGCGGGGCGCCCGCATGGGCGACGAAGCTGGTGAAGCCGGCCAGCCCGGCCCAGAACATGCCGCGCGGGCCGGCGGTTCGCGGCCGCACCGACACCCCGCGCAGGACGATATCGCTGACCGCGCGATAAAGAACGAAGGCCAGGGCGACCGTGCCGACGATCAGCCGCACCACGTCGTCGCTGAGATAGCGAAACGCCAGCGCCCCGACGACGATGCCCGCCAGCGCGCCCGGCAGCATCAGCGCGATGTTGCGCCGGTCCCAGGCGCCGCGATAGGCATGGAGTCCGAACAGATCCATCAGACACAGGATCGGCAACAGAATCGCCGCCGCCTGCACCGGCGAGATCGCCAGCGTCATCAGCGGCACCGCCACAATGCCCAGCCCGCCGCCGATCCCGGCTTTCGAAATGCCGGCGATCAGCACCGCCGGCACCGCCAGCGCATAGAACAGGGGATCTGCGATATATTCCATGGCCAAATCTTACCCTGCCACCAGCCCCTCCGTCCCCTGCCAGACGAGGCGGCAGCCGGTGAGGAAGATCAGGGTGAAGCAGATACGGTAGAAGACGGCCTCGGGCAGGCGCTTCTGAAAATGGATTCCGAGCCAGATGCCCAGCGGCGCCACCGGGGCCAGGATCAGGGCGGTGCCGAGGTTGGTGGCATCCAGCGTGCCGAGCAGGGCGTAGGCCGGCAGCTTCATCACATCGACCAGCGCGAACAGCACGACCGTTGTGCCGACGAATATCTGTTTTTCCAACTTTTGCGGCAGCAGGTAGATATGCACCGGCGGGCTGCCGCCATGGGCAATCACACTGGTGAAGCCGCCGACCCCGGCCCAGAAGGTCCCATATCCGCGATGCGGCGGCGATCTGTGATCGGCGGCGCGGTTGAGCATCCTGAGGCCAATCCAGCGATAGAGCGTGAACAGGATGGCTACGGCGCCGACGATAATTCGGATCACATCGTCGTTCATGAAACCGAATATCAATCCGCCGATCACGACCCCGGCCAGTGAACCGGGCAGCATGATCGCCAGGTGTCGCCGGTCGACCACCCCCCCATAGGCGCGCAGGGTGAAGATATCCATGAACAGCAGCAGCGGCATCAGAACGCCCGCCGCCTGCACCGGCGGCACGACCAGCGCCATCATCGGCACCGCCATGATGCCCAGCCCGCCGC
>CAXMQC010000214.1:0-2584 GCA_964195285.1 Akkermansiaceae bacterium | reverse complement strand
ATTGATCGTGACATAGATATTCGGGATGGTAATGTCTGGATCTGCTTCCTTCGGAATCTCCAGCCAAGCGTATGTGCCGCTGGCCAGAATCAGCAGCAGTGCGGAAATTACAGTCCGCGAACGCGACAGGGCGGCGTCGATCAGTTTCACGAACCACTCCCACTCAATTGAGCGGGCGATTTCTCAACGCCGCCTTCCGACACCGGCGTGACCGTCTGGCCCGGCAGCACGAATTCCTGTCCCACTGTGATGATCGTCGCTTCGCGCGGCAGGCCGCCCACCCACACACCGTCATTGCTATCGGCCACCAGATTGATGGGCCGAAAGCGTACGATATTGTCGGCGTCCACGATCTTGACACCGATAACGCCGGTATCGTCCAGGGTCAGCGCCGCCGGTGACATTTTATGGGCTTCCGCAGTGGCCACAGGCAGGTTGATCTCCGCCGTCAGGCCGGCAGCCAGTCTGTTTCCGCCGTTCTCGATTTCCAACTCGACCCGGAAGGTTCGCGTGCCGTCACTGGCGATCGAAGAAACATAACGTACCCGTCCGTCGACGATGTCGCCGGTGATCAGCCGCATCTTGCCCTCGCCGCCCATCGTAACGCCGGCGATTTCGCGCTCGGACACTTGGGCGACCGCGATCAGAGGGTCGAGGTCAATCATCAGGGCAATCGGATCGCCGATGCCAAGATAATCGCCAACTTCCACCATGCGATCCTCAACGATGCCGTCGAAGGGCGCGCGGATCACGGTACGTTCGATATCGATCTCGATACGGCTCAGCTGCGCCTGTGCGGCCCCGAGATTGGCCTTCGTCTCTGCCAGCCGGGTTTGCGTCTGGTAGCCCTTGGAGGTCAGCTTGCTGGCCGCCGTATATTCGATCTGGCGCTGCTTTACCAAGGCTCGCGCCTCGTCCAGCAGAGCTTTGCGTTCATCGATGGCAAGCTGGACAATCACGTCGTCCTTCTTGACAGCGGCGCCTTCGTCCGCCCCCACAGCGACAACGCGTGCGGCTGTTTCCGCCTTGAGGGTGGCGTAGCGCGACGGTTCCGTTTGTCCGGTCAACACCAGTGAAATGACCCGCATTTCGGCAACCGATTTGCGCACCTGCACACGCATCGGCGCCTTTGCCACCGGGGTCGCGGGTTCTGCGTCCGCTTCGGCGCTCACGGCGTCGTCAGGCGAGGTATCGCCAAGATATGCCGAGGCCAGCCATCCGGCGGCCGCAAGCGCTATGACCAGCGCTATCAGGTATGAGCTTTTCATGATCTTCTTCTTCTCCGCCTACTCTGCAGCCTCGGGCTTGGGCTTATCGCCCGCCGCCTCGACCAGCCCATCGCGGTTTTCTTCCAGGAATGTCGCTGCCGCACCGTACACGGCTTGGCCGAACAGGTTCACGAATACCGGACCGGCGCCCCACCCCGACCGGTCGCAAGACTGCATATGCCCCAATTTCTCCCGGTACCACGCGATCCGGTCGTCCACCGCGTCGGCGATCAGGTTTTGAGGCAGGAAATGCTCGAAGAACATGGCCAGCAGGAAATCCGATCGAAATTTATCTGTCCCCGGCGCTTGTGCGATCGCCGCCGTGAAGGCCGCGCGCCCGGCGGGCGTGATCGAATAGACCTTCTTGTCCGGCCGGCTGTCCTGCACCTGTTCGTCAAGGGTAACAAAGCCCTCGCCATGCAGCTTTTTCAGCGCCGGATAGATCGAACCGAAGCCCGCATCCGTGAAATACTGGAAGGGTCCTTCCTCGAACATCTTGCGAATTTCATAACCGGTCGCGTCACCCAGCGTTAGTACGCCGAGGCAAACCGTCCTGACATCCATGATCCTGCTCCCACGCAGTGACGGGCGGCCCCAAAACACGCCGCCCGATGGCTATCATATCAAGTTGATATATATCGATATGATATAAGCATCTATATCGGATCGATATAAATGTCAACCCTTTGCTGCAGTGCGGAATATTCACATGGGCCTGAATGCCTTGGGAGAAACCAGGTTACGTCTTAATCACGATTTTTCCGAAATGGCCTGCCGCCTTCATGTGGTGAAACGCCTCGCGGGCGTCGGCGAAGGGGAAGGTCCGGTCTATTGTAGGATGCAAACCATGCAACGCCAGCGTTCGGTTCATGTCCTCGAACATGGCGCGGCTGCCCACATAGACGCCTTGCAGATGGATCGATTTGCGCATAATGCCCACCGGATTAATCGCGCCGCCTGTCAAGACGCCGACATAGGCGATATGGCCGCCGACGCGCACCGCCTCGATCGACTGCTCCATGGTGCCCGGGCCGCCGACCTCCAGCACATGGTCGGCGCCGCGGCCGCCGGTCAGCTCGAGCACCCGGTTTGCCCAGTCCGGCGTGGCCACATAATTGATCGTTTCATGGGCGCCCAGCTGACGTGCCCGGTCCAATTTCTCGTTGCTGGACGAAGTGATGATGACCCGCGCCCCGGCGGTCACCGCGAATTGGGTCGCAAAGATCGAAACGCCGCCGGTACCCAGCAACAGCACCGTGTTCCCGGCTGTCAGGCGGCCGCCGGCGACCAGGCAGTTCCAGGCGGTCACCCCGGCG
>CAXMQC010000213.1:0-2416 GCA_964195285.1 Akkermansiaceae bacterium | reverse complement strand
TACACCGCGCCAGTGTGACGGCCATTCACTGGGGCCCTGGCTGCGCGGCGAGATCCCGGCGGGATGGCGTGACGCCGTCCACTGGGAATACGATTTTCGGGACCTCGTCGACCAGACGCCGGAGCAGGCGATCGGGCTGGTCAGCGACGAATGCCATCTGGCCGTGATCCGCGACAACAAATACAAATATGTTCATGTCGCCGCCCAGCCGCCGCTGTTCTTCGACTTGGAGAGCGATCCCGACCAGTTGGTGGATCGGGCCGGCGACCCGAATTACGCACCGCTGGTGCTGCGCTATGCCCAGAAGATGCTGTCCTGGCGCATGCAGAATGACGAACGCACCCTGACTCATGTGCATATCGGCAAGGGCGTGTTCGAGCGCACAGGCGTCCGGCGGACGGTCTAATATCATCGATGTATTGGTAGAACATGTGACCATGACCGTCCCCGCCCCGCCTCCGCTTCCCCCCGTGACCGGGCATCGCGGCGCCAGGGGCCATGCGCCGGAGAACACCTTGGCGAGCATGAAGAAGGCGGCCGAGCTTGGCGCGCGGTGGATCGAGTTCGACGTCAAGTTGACCGCCGACAACGAGGTGGTCGTCATGCATGACGATACGGTGAACCGCACGACCGGCGGCAAGGGGCCGGTTGCCGGCATGACGCTGGCGGAATTTCGCGAGCTGGATGCCGGGCGCTGGTATTCGGGCGACTTTACCGGCGAGCCGGCGCCGACCCTGGACGAGGCGATGGAATTCCTGACGGCGCGCGGCATCGGCGCCAATGTCGAGGTCAAGGCCAGCCCGGGCCGCGAATCGGAAACTGGCGCGGCGGTCGCCCGGGCGCTGGCCGGGCGCTGGTATGGCGGGCCGATCCCGATGCTGATATGCAGCTTCTCGGCCGAGACGCTGGCCGCCGCGCGGCAGGCAGCGCCACAAATCCCGCGCGGTTTTCTCAGCTTCAAATATACCAATGACTGGGCGGCGCGGATGCGTGAGCTGGAATGCGCGACCTTTCATATACGGGACCGGCGGCTGACCAGAGCGCGGGTCGGCGCCATTCGCGAGGCCGGCTATCGCGCGCTGGCCTTCACCGTCAACGACCCGGCCCGCGCCGGCGAATTGCTGTCATGGGGCGTCGAGTCTGTCATCACCGACTATCCGGACCGGATCTTGGCGGCGATCAGATAATCGCGTGGCGGACCTTGGCCGAGACCCATTCGCTGATCACCACGGTGACCAGGATGGCGATCAGGATCAGGGTGACTTGCGGCCAGGCGAGGATGTTCATCGACGAGCTGAGTTGCAGCCCGATGCCGCCGGCGCCGACCAGGCCCAGCACGGTCGATTCGCGGATATTGATGTCCCAGCGAAATACCGATATGCCGGCAAAGGCCGGCATGATCTGCGGCACGATACCATAGGCCATGATCTGCCATCGAGAGGCGCCGGTCGCCTCGATCGCCTCGACCTGGGTATGGTCGATTTCCTCGATCGCCTCATAAAGCAGCTTGGAGCAAAAACCGATGGAGCGCAGCGCGATTGCGATGGTGCCGGCGAACACGCCGGGGCCAATGATGGAGACCAACAGCAGCGCCCAGATCAGTGAGTTGATGGAACGCGACGAGACAATGATGAACAGCGCAACCGGCCGCACGAGGTAGGCGTTGGGTGTGGTGTTGCGCGCTGCCAAAAACGCCACCGGCACCGCCATGCACAGGGCCAGCGCCGTGCCCAGGGTCGCTATATTGATCGTGTCCAAGAGCGGGTCCCAGATTTTGAATATGTATTCCCAGCGCGGCGGCACCATGCGCGAGGCGATATCGGCCGCTATTCGCGGCGAATCCCACACGAAAAACCATGTCGTGTTGCCTGAAATGATCTGCCAGCAAAAGACGAACAGCAGGACGCCGGCAAACCAGCCGCCCCAGATCGCCAATTGCTTGTTGCGATCCCGGCGCTGCCAGACCTTGACGTCGCTTTCCATCCGCACCGGCATTACTGCAACCTCGCGCGAATTTTACCGGAGGAGTATTCAGCGAAGAAGACGATGGCGATGATGATCAGGAGAATCAATGCCGCGGTGGAGTATTCGTAACGGTCGAAGGCGGTGAGCAAGGTTGACCCGATACCGCCGGCGCCGACGATGCCAACGACCGAGGATTCGCGGAAATTTATGTCCAGCCGATAGAGCGACAGGCCGATCAGCCGCGGCATGACCTGCGGCTGTACGCCGTAATTGATCCATTGCGGCCAGCGCGAGCCGGTGGCGCGGATCGCCTCGGCCTGGGTCGGGTCCATCGATTCGATATCCTCGGCCAGCAGTTTCGACAGAAACCCGATGGTGGCGAAGGACAGGGTCACCATGCCGGCGAACGGTCCGAAGCCGAACATGGCGACAAGGAAAATGGCGATGATGA
>CAXMQC010000212.1:0-3571 GCA_964195285.1 Akkermansiaceae bacterium | reverse complement strand
CCGAAAACGCGTCCCTCGAGCAGAATTTCCAGTGCCGTCGAGCGTCCTACCAGCCGCTGCAGCCCGTCGATTTCCGGATAGGCCATGACCAGCCCCAGCCGATTGATCGGCACGCCGAAACGGCTGGATTCGCCACAGATTCGCAGGTCGCACAGCGCCGCGATCTCCAGCCCGCCGCCGACGCAGATACCCTCGATCAGCGCCACCGTCGGATGGCGGCAGGTTTTCAGCGCGGTCAGCGTGCGATGCAGAACTTCGCCATAGGCCTTCGCCTGTTCGGCATTCGAGCGATCAGTCTCGAATTCCGAAATATCGTTGCCCGGCGAAAAGGATTTGCCGCCGGCACCGCACAGGATCAGGCACCGCAATTCGTCGTCGGCCGCCAGTTCCTCCAGCACGTCGCCAAGCCGCCGCCACATTGGCTTCGTCATGGCGTTCAGTTTGCCCGGCCGGTTCAGCGTGACGGTGGCGATAGGCCCATCGCGGCTTACCAGGATGGTCTCATTCGGCATTGTCGGAGTTTCCCTCACCGATAGAATAATTCCACAAGCGTCATGGGAATAGCGGGAATGTAGGTTACCATCAACAAGACGGCGAACAGAACAGCCACGAAATAGACATTGACCTTGCTGACTTCCCAGATGTCCGCCTTGGCCACCGAGCACGCCGTGACCAGCACACTGGCCACCGGCGGCGTCTGCTGGCCGATGCCCAAATTGAGCGTGACCACGATGCCGAAATGCACCGGATCGATGCCGACCAGATTGACCAGGGGCATCACGATCGGCACAACCAGGATGATTGCCGCCGCCGAATGCAGGAACAGGCCGATGACCAGGAAAAAGACGTTGAGAATGGCGAGCACCACGAACTTGTTCTGGGTGAACTCGCCGATTCCCGCCGCCAGCGTCTGCGGCACCCGCGCCTCGGTAAGGAAGACACCGATTAGCACCGATGACGCCACCAGCAGCATGACCACGGCGGTCTGCACGCCGCCCTCGATAATCGCCTCCTTAAGATGTATCCAGTCGAGCTCGCGGTATATGGCGGCGATGAGCAGTGATGCGACGACGGCCAGCCCGGCACCTTCGGTGGCGGTGACGAAGCCGCCGAATATGCCGCCCAGAATGATGACCGGCAGGGTGAAGGCAAGCGAAGCGTCCTTGAATGTGCTCCACAATAGTCGCAATCGGAACAATTCCTCGACCGGGTAATTGTAGCGCCGGGCAAACCAGTAGCATACGGCCATCATTCCCAGCCCACCCAACACGCCTGGAACGACGCCGGCGACAAACAGCTGGATCACCGAGCTCTGTGCCATTACCGCATAGAGGATCATCGGGATCGACGGCGGGATGATGACCGCGAGCGTCGCCGAGGACGATGTCACCGCGGTGGCGAATGAGACCGGGTAGCCCTTACGCTTCATCGCCGGTATCAGAATCGAGCCGAGCGCCGCCACGTCGGCCACCGCCGAGCCCGAGATTTCCGCGAAGAACATCGAGGTGGCGATATTGACCATCGCCAGGCCGCCCCTGACGAAACCGAGCAGCGCCGAGGCGAAGGCGATCAGGCGGCGCGAAATGCCCGAGGAATTCATGATCGCGCCGGCCAGGATGAACAGTGGGATCGCAATCAGCGGAAAGTTGGTCGCGCCATCCATCATGACCAGCGCCACATTGGGCAGAATCGCCGGCCCCTGCGCCACGACCATCGCGACGCTGGTTACAACGGCGAGCGCCACCGCGATCGGCCCATCGATCATCACCAGCACGACGAGGCCCAGGAACATGCCGAGGATGATCATGCCGGCGTGTCCTCCAGCCCACGGGCCTCGCGCAGGACGATCGGGAGATTGAGGAGTTCGGCCAGGATGAACAGGACGGCGCCGATCGGGATCACCGACTGGGTGAATTGGGTCGATATTTCCGGCAGGCTGATCAACGTGTCACCCGCGAGCACCAAAAGGACGTCGTAGCCTTGCCAGGCGAGGAGCAGGAAAAAGCCCATGACAATAACGCGCGCGGCCACGGCGAGTGGCACGCGATGGCGCGGCTTGAGCCCGGCAACAAATCCGGGCACGCTGATATGAGCGCGTTTTATGGCCGCGAGCGCGGCAGCGTAGTAGGTTAGCCAGGCGAGCTGAACAGACGCCACCTCGTCGTACCAGGCAAGCGCCGACCCGGCTGTACGATAGACTATGGCCACGACGACGACCGCCGCCAGGCTAACCATGAGAACAATGGTGATGCCTTCCAGCAAGCGCTCCAGCAGCGAGCGCCAGGCCGCGAGCGTTTTCACTAGCGGGTCCTCCCGGTAGACGGTGGTAAGAAATGAAGAAAATGGCGGCGCCGCCCCGTGTAACGCAAGGCAGCGCCGCCGGACTCAGGACTACTTGGCGAGGCTCAGCGCCTCGTCGACAAGGGCTTGGCCGCCCGACACCGACGCGCCGTACTCCGCATAGATCGCGGCGCTGGCATCGACGAAAGCCTGCTTGTTTGCGGTATTAACCTTCATACCGCCGCTCTTGAGCTGGGTGAGCAGGTCTACTTCCAGCTGGGCCGCCTTCTCGTAAACGAAGGCCTGGGTTTCCTGGGCCACTTCCTCGAGGGTCTTTCGAACATCCGCCGGTAGGGCCTCCCAGTGCGATTTGCTGACCGTTACATAGGCCGGCGTGTATACATGGCCGGTCAGAGACAGATATTTCTGGACTTCATTCAGCTTGGCACTGGCGATTTGGGCGAACGGGTTCTCCTGACCGTCGAAGGTGCCAGTCTGGAGCGCGACGAACAGCTCCGAAAATGACAACGGCGAGGGATTCGCCCCGTAAGCCTTGAACATCTTGACGCGCCACACGGACTTCGGCGTGCGCAGCTTGATATCCTTGAGATCGGCCGGCACGTCGATCGGCCGGACGTTGTTGGTAATGTGGCGGAAGCCGTTCTCCCATACGGCGATTATCTTGTAGCCCTTGGCTTCTACGGTCGGCGCAAGTTTGGGCCACAGGATATTCTTCTCGATCTTCGCCATATGAGCGCGGTCCTTGACCAGATACGGCATGTCGAACAGGCCGAATTCGTCGGTGACCGACGCCATAACGGAAGACGGCAGCGCGAAGTTGACGGTGCCGAGCTTGAGCTTCTTCAGCAGCTCCTTGTCCTTGCCCAGCTGGCTGGAGCCGAAAGCGACGACCTCCGCCTTGTCGCCCAGTTTGGCGTTCGCGCGTTTCGCGAACTCGTTGACCGAGATCTCGAACAACGAACCCGGCGCGCCGACATGACCGAACTTCAGGGTGAGTTCCGCGGCCGATGCCGGAAGGACGAAGCTCGCCGCCAGGGCGATGCCCGCCAAAAGTTTTCCGTAACGCATAATTTCCTCCTTGCAGGGTTATTTGATTATCGTTTTGCCTTCACTCATTCTCGCGCGGGAGCCACTATTCGTTTCTCCTCTTCGCCAGAAACTCCATCGCCGCCGACACACCGCGCGGTTGGTGCGGAACGCCGGCGATCGACAGACCCATTTCGACGCCGGCCAACGTGCCGACCAGCATCAATTCGTTGAAATCACCGAG
>CAXMQC010000211.1:0-7583 GCA_964195285.1 Akkermansiaceae bacterium | reverse complement strand
CGGAATCATGGTTAACGTGCGCAGTTGCGCCGAAGACGTCACCTGGTCGCATGCCGGTGATCGCGCCGCCCGCAATCCGGGCTATATAGCAGCGAACTGGATGAGACAGGCGAAACTTCGGGGACGCCCCGGCTATCGGCGGGGGAACGTCACGGTCCTGGCGGCGGGTTACCGGCCGCAACCCTAAGCGGGTGATCGACTGAAGAAAGGGTCCGCACGCGCATCGAGAGCCCGCCAGGGCTCGGGAGGCGCCGTCCACGGCGCCTCCTTCGATTCAACTAACAGGTATCCGGCACCGGCCTCCCCCACCCGGCCAATTTTTCCCACCTGCGTGGAGTCTGCACCGGCCCTCTCCCCCACCCGGCCACCCATATCATACGATGCCGTGGGTGGCCGGGTGGGGGAGCGGGCCGGTGCCGGGTTCACAAAACGGTAAACTCTTTATATTCAACGAGGTACAAGAACCGTATAATCCAGGTCCAGCACGACGGCCGCGTTGTATTTGCCCTCGGCGTCCTGTCGCGGGAAGTCCGCGCAAGGGTGATCCTTGGCGGCGATCGTGCGTAGGCGGAGCGCCCCGACATCGTTGCGGCCGGCAATCTCGATACAATCCAGGACTTCCGACCAGGCGTAGATTGTGTCGCCGGCGAAGGTCGGGTTGCTGTGACTGCCGCCATTGATCGCGGCGATCAGTCCGGCACTGGCGAGGCCGTTGAAGCTGAGCGCACGAGCCAGGCTGATGATATGGCCGCCATAGATCAACCGGCGGCCAAATCGGCCCTTTTCCGCCTTATGCTGGTCGAAATGGATCCTGGCGGTGTTCTGCCACAGGCGTGTCGCCATCATATGTTCGGCTTCTTCGATGGTGTTCCCGTCTACATGGTCGATCTGATCGCCGACATGGTAATCACTCCAACGATAGTTGGCGCCCGCAAGGTCGAAGTTCCATCGCGCGAAATCCAGCCCCTCGGGCACATGGATATCGCCCGCCACCTCCGGCAGGTTGGGCACTGCGGGACCGCGCGCCGGGATGGCCGTATCCCGCTTACGGATCATCACCCAGCGGACATAGGAAACCACGGTCTCCGCCCGTTGATTTAGGCCGACGGTCTTGACCCAAACGACACCGCTCTTGCCGCTGGAGTTTTCCCTAAGGCCGATCACCTCCGATCGGGCGGTCAGCGTATCGCCCGGATAGACGCGTACCCGAAACTGGCAATCCGCATAACCCAGATTGGCGACGGCGTTCAGCGAGATGTCCGGCACCGTTTTGCCGAACACGATATGGAACGCCATGAGGTCGTCTATCGGGGCGCGTTCGAAGCCGAGCGCACGGGCGAACTCGTCGGAGGACTGAATCGCGAAACGCGGTCCATAGAGCGCCTGATAGAGCGCAACATCGCCCGATGTCACCGTTCTCGGCGTGGCGTGATGGATAATATGGCCGAGGGAAAAATCCTCGAAAAAATTGCCTATGTTGGTCATGTTCGTTACCCCGCCATTGCTTCCATCTCGACGATCATTGCGGCCAACCCGACCATGCGTTTCGCGTTCTCAACATGCAGGTTTTCAACCAGCTTGCCGTCGACCACGATGATACCCTTGCCCGCCTTCGAAGCTTCCTCATGGGCGGCTATGATCTTTTCGCTCCAGGCGATCTCGTCGGCAGACGGCGCAAAAATTTCGTTCGCCATGGCTATTGTCTTGGGGTGGATCAGCGTCTTGCCGTCGAACCCGAATTCCAGTCCCTGGCGGCAGGACGCGGCGAATCCCGCATCGTCGGCAAGGTCCAGATGCACGCCATCGAGGATCGCCAGCCCATGCGCCCGGGCCGCCAGGATGCACAGGGACAGGCTGGTCAGGAAAGGCAGCCGGTCGGGCGTATGCAGGCAATGCAGATCCTTGGCAAGGTCCGAGGTGCCCATCACGAAGCCTCCCATGCGGCGAGACCCCCAGGCGATTTCCTCGGCATGCAGCACCCCCAGCGGCGTTTCGATCATGCACCAGATCGCCAGACCGGCGGGGGCGCCATGGTCGGCCATGATCTCTTCTGCCGCGCGGATCATCTCGGCGCTCTCGACCTTGGGCAACAGGATCGCATCGGCGCCGGATTTCGCCATGGCGGCGATATCGTCGCGCCCCCATTCGCTGTCCAGCCCGTTGGTCCGCACCAGAATTTCCCGCTTGCCGTAACCGCCCGCGGCCAGCGCTTCGAGAATCTGCCGCCGCGCCGATTCCTTGGCGTCGGGTGCCACCGCATCCTCGAGATCAAGAATCAGCGCATCGGCCGGTAACGTCCGCCCCTTCTCCAGCGCCCTTGCATTGGACCCCGGCATATAAAGCATGCTCCGTCGCGGTCGGATCGTCGCGGCCATTGTCCCGTGCCCCTGATGCCGTTCTCGTTCCTGATAGCGCGAACTATAGCCAAGCGCCGGCCGGCCCGCAAAGCCAACATTGCGGTGCAGCAAACCGGTGGCGATCAATCTTCCAGCGAATAACCCGCACCGCGCGGGCAGCTTGTTAGGGCAAACTTAACGAAATATGGCGTTTTATAGGCCGATGACATTTCAGTGCCCTCGGAAATGGAGGACCTCTTTGCGATATGCGGGAGGATAAAAGAATGAACAAGTTCATTGGTTTATCAGTTTTTGCCGTGATGCTTGCCATATTGGCGCCGCCAGCTGCCGCCGGGAAATATACCGGTCCGGGGCTGTCGGCCGATATCGTGATCAGAGATCCCCGGTTGGGCAGTGGCCGCTATACCGGCCGTTACCATTTCGACCGTGGTGGCTACCGTATTGAAATCGATGGCCGTGCGCGCGTTAAATCGTTGGTTTTCAACAGTTATCGCGAATATTTCATCTCCATCGGGTCGAACAACCGAATGGAGATTGAAGAGGATAAACACGGCGCATTGTCACTGCAATTCGGCGACTCGCCATGTGCCGGCTTCAAAAATGCCTTCAGTGTCGGCACGGACAGCAGTTCCGGCCGCGAAATCCATGTCTGGCGGTGCGATCGCCCCAAGCAGGCGCTTCTCGATTCCGGTTTTCGGCGCGATTACAAAGTAACCGTCTGGTACGACAATGCCCTGAAACACTTTGTCCGCAAGGAAGCGAACAACGGCGTCAAAATCGAGTTGAAAAAGATTGTTCCGGGGCGACAATCGCCAGCTTTGTTTGATATCCGGGCGGAGCACGCGGCGACAAGCTCAACAACACGGATCGCCGACGTCGAAACGGTAGAAAAATGACCTTCCAGATAGTAAAAATAGCGGAAAATTATCGGTGAGAGACATCAAACAGTGCTTGGCCTGCTGGGTGGTTGCCGTAATAGCGGCGCTGGCATGGCCGGGAACGGCCGCCGCGGACGGCTATAAAGGAGTTTCTTTTTCGGCCGAGGCCTGGTTCGGGTCCGAGGGCGCGATGGTACGTCGTTACAAACTGTATGTCGGCGCCAAGGGATACCGTTTGGAGGCGGAAAAGCCGGTCGAGGGACCGGACATAATCATCGCGCAATTCGCGGTTCCGCAGTTTGTCTATATCGATCTGGACACCGGTTCGGTCAACCTTCTGCCGATGGGCGAAAAAGACTGGGGCCGCTTTCACGGAGTCGCTTGCGCCGACTTCGAATATCGGAAAAAACTTGGCGCCGCCGATGTCGGTGGACGGACCGCCGAAGTCTGGCAGTGCATCGGCAGCACGCGATACATGCCGGACACCAAAATATGGTGGGACCCGGCCCTGCGATATCAAATGCGGTCGGATGAACAAGGATACATTACAGAGCTTCGTAACATAAAGCCGGGCGAACCGGAGGCGGCGTTGTTCGACGCGCCAGCCGCGCTGAACTAAGGCCTAACCCGGCTCGTCCGCGCCGAGCCGGACAGGTTTTCCTGTATTGGCATTACCCTCGGTCAGGGTGCCCGAGTTGTAAAACAGAATGGAGTTGTAGCAATGAGGACGAGCGTCACAATTGCAGCGACAGTAGCGTTATTTCTGTTGGGATTCACCTATACCGCAACTGCCGGATCATATGGCGGCCCCGGTTTTTCGGGAACGGTCTGGTTTGGCGAAAACGGCGGCAATGCCAAGAAAATGGGTAGCGTTCATGTCGGCGGCGCGGGGTTCCTGATGAATATCGAAGGCCAGGGACAGCAGGTCTCCTCTTTGATCAGGTGGGACTCGGAAATCATCTGGTCACTGATTCATGACCAGAAGATGTACATGGAACTTCCGCCGGAACAGTCCGGCTGGCAGCAATACGAAGCCAAGGCCTGTGTCGGTTACCAGAATGGCGAGATGCAGGGCTTGGAAACGATGGGCGGCCGGGCCACCGAGAAATGGCGCTGCACCGGTCAGACCGCCGTGCCAGAGGGCGGAACGCCTTCGGATGCGACGGTTTGGTATGATCCGGAACTGCAGTTCGGGGTGAAATCGATCGAAGACAACGGAAATATTTTTGAAATCCGCGACATCGAGCGGGGCGCACAGGCGGCCTCGCTGTTCAAGGTCCCCGACGACTATCAGAAGCTGGATATGAGTGCCATGATGGAGCAGTTGATGCAGCAACAGCAATAAGAGCACAGCCGACAGCGAGAAAAAACGCCCGGGACTTCAGCAGTCCCGGGCGATGTCATTCACCAACCTGTATCCCGTCTACAGCGCATTGTTGCCGCCCTCGCCGGTACGGATGATCGCAAAGGTCTTTTGGACCAAGAATCCGGGGCGCTGGCATACCTGAATTCTTCGGAGATCAGTAAAGCGAGCTGTCCAGAGCGGTTAACTTGGCTTCGGCGATAGCCAGGGCCTTTTCCGATGCCTGTTTCTCGGCGTCGTCGCGGGCCGTGTTTACGTCGTCCCGCAGGTCGGCGACCGATTTTTCGATTTCGGCACGGTCCAGGTCGCCGAGCAAGGCGGCCTCATCCGCCAGAACAGTACAGCGCTCCGGGGTGACTTCGACGAATCCACCGGAGACGAACACCCGCGAGGTGACGGCGCCGTTTTCGAACACGGCCAGCACGCCGGGCCGGATCGAGGACACTGTTGCGGAATGACCGACCAGAACGCCGAAATCACCTTCCGCGCCCGGCACGACAACCATCTCGACGGCCTCCGAAACCAGCAGCCTTTCAGGCGAGACCAACTCGAAATCGACTTTTTCGGCCATGCGGTACGCTCCCTATCAGGCGGCTTCCGCCGCCATCTTCTTGGCTTTCTCGACGGCTTCCTCGATGGCGCCAACCATATAGAAGGCGGTTTCCGGCAGGTCATCGTAATCGCCGGCGACAATGCCCTTGAAGCCCTTGATGGTGTCTTCCAGGCTGACCAGCTTGCCCGGGGTGCCGGTAAAGACCTCGGCCACGAAGAAAGGCTGCGACAGGAAACGCTGGATCTTGCGCGCGCGGGCGACGACCAGCTTGTCGTCCTCCGACAGCTCATCCATGCCCAGAATGGCGATGATGTCCTGCAGCGATTTGTAGGTCTGCAGTACCTCCTGCACCGACCGGGCGACCCCGTAATGCTCGTCGCCGATAACCCGCGGGTCGAGCATGCGCGAGGTCGAGTCGAGCGGGTCGACCGCCGGGTAGATGCCCAGTTCCGCGATCTGGCGCGACAGTACGGTGGTGGCGTCGAGATGCGCGAACGACGTGGCCGGGGCCGGGTCCGTAAGGTCATCGGCCGGCACGTAAATGGCCTGCACCGAGGTGATCGAACCCTTGTCCGTCGAGGTGATGCGCTCTTGCAGGGTGCCCATGTCGGTGGCCAGCGTCGGCTGATAGCCGACCGCCGAGGGAATGCGGCCCAGCAGCGCCGACACTTCCGAACCGGCCTGGGTGAACCGGAAGATGTTGTCGATGAACAGCAAGACGTCCTGGCCTTCTTCGTCACGGAAATATTCGGCCAACGTCAGGCCGGTCAGGCCAACCCGCGACCGCGCGCCCGGCGGCTCGTTCATCTGACCATAGACCAGCGCCGCCTTGGAGCCGTCGCCTTCGAGGTCGATAACGCCGGATTCGACCATCTCGTGATAGAGGTCGTTGCCCTCGCGGGTACGCTCGCCGACACCGGCAAACACCGAATAGCCGCCATGCGCCTTGGCGATATTGTTGATGAGTTCCATGATAATAACGGTTTTGCCCACGCCGGCGCCGCCGAACAGGCCGATCTTGCCGCCCTTGGCGTAGGGCGCCAGCAAATCGACGACCTTGATACCGGTGACCAGGATTTCGGCTTCCGTCGACTGATTGACGAATGCCGGCGCATCGCGATGGATCGGAAATTTTTGCTTGGTCTCGACCGGGCCGCGCTCGTCCACCGGGTCGCCGATGACGTTGATGATGCGTCCCAGCGTTTCCGGACCGACCGGCACCATGATCGGACCGCCGGTATCGGTGACCTCCAGGCCGCGCACGAGGCCTTCGGTCGAGTCCATGGCCACGGTGCGAACCACCGATTCGCCGAGATGCTGGGCTACCTCCAGCACCAGTTTCTGGCCCTGGTTTTCACATTGCAGCGCGTTCAGGATCGCCGGCAGGTCGCCTTCGAAACGCACGTCAACCACGGCGCCCATGACCTGGGAGACTGAGCCGACAAGGTTCTTCGCCATCTTATAAAGCTCCTATTCGCATATTCCTGGATTTCGGACCCGGGCTACACCGCTTCCGCGCCCGAAATGATCTCAATGAGTTCCTTGGTGATCGCCGCCTGGCGAGCCCTGTTATACTGGATCGACAGATTGTCGATCATATCGCCGGCATTCCGGGTGGCGCTGTCCATCGCGGTCATGCGCGCGCCTTGCTCGCTGGCGGCGTTCTCAAGCAGTGCGCGAAAGATTTGTACGGATATGTTCCGCGGCAGCAGCGCATCCAGTATCTCCGACTCCTCCGGCTCGTATTCATAGAGCGCATCGGCGCCAGCCACTTCGTCACCTTCCTTCGCCTCCGGCGGCGCGAAGGGGATCAGCTGTTGCGGCGTCACGATCTGGGTCATCGCCGACTGGAAGCGGTTATAGATGATCGTGCAGATATCGAACTCGCCCGCCTCGTACATGCGGGTGACCTTGTCCGCCACATCGTCGGCATCCGCGAAGGTCAGCGACGGCTTTGCGATATCGACGATGACGTCGATGATGCTGCCGCGGTATTCACGCCGTAGCTGGTCGTTGCCCTTCTTGCCGATGCAAAGGATCTTCACCGTCTTGCCTTCGTCACTCAAGGCGCGGATGCGGGCTCGCGAGGCGCGCACGATCGACGAGTTGAATCCGCCGCACAGGCCGCGGTCGGCGGTCGCCACGATCAGCAGGTGAACATCGTCCTTGCCGGTTCCCGCCAGCATCGCCGGCGCGCCGGGCCGACCCGCCGCTGCGGAGGCCAGAGAGCCCAACATGCGATCCATGCGTTCGGCATAGGGCCGGGCGGCTTCCGCCTGCTCCTGTGCGCGGCGCAGCTTGGCCGCCGCGACCATTTTCATGGCCGACGTGATCTTCCGCGTCGACTTGACGCTGGTGATCCGCGTTTTGAGATCCTTGAGCGTGGGCATGCCGTCCGATCCCGCTCAGGCGAAGGTCTTGGCGTAGGTGTC
>CAXMQC010000210.1:0-2312 GCA_964195285.1 Akkermansiaceae bacterium | reverse complement strand
GGCCTGCCCTTCGATGTGCAGAAAGCGCCGGTGCCGGAAGACGATATCTGGGCCGATCCGCAATTCGGCAGTTTCCCGTCGCTGCGCGCGGCCCCCGACGCGGCCGACGTGGAAAACCTGCTGGAAGCCCTGCTGTCGGCGAAGAAACCGGTCGTCGTCTGCGGCGGTGGCGTTGTGCTGTCGGGCGGCGAGGCGGAATTGCAGAACTTGGCCGAGACATTGGAACTGCCGGTCTGCACCACGATCAGCGGCCAGGGCAGCCTGGCCGAAACCCACCCGAACTGCGTCACCATCGTCGGCTCCAACGGCGGACGGCCCTCGACACGCGCGGTCGTGGATGCCGCCGATCTGGTGCTGTTCATCGGCTGCCGCGCCGGTTCGGTGACCACGGAACGCTGGCGCAGCCCGCCGCCGGGGGTGCGCATCCTGCATATCGACGCCGACCCGATGACGATCGGCGCGAATTACGAAACGCACGCGGCAATCTGCGCCGATGCCCGCCTTGCGCTGGCCGCGTTGAACCGGACATTGCACGACAGCGGCGAGACCCGCGCCTTCGGCGGCGCGGAGATTGCGGCAAAGGCAAAGGCGGCCAAGGCCGCAGCCTTCCTGCCGCTGGCCGAAAGCGGCGACAAGCCGATCCTGCCCGAGCGCGTGGTGGCGACCTGCAACCGGCTGTTGCCCGACGATGCGGTGGTGGTCGCGGATCCGGGCACGCCCTGCCCCTATTTTTCGGCCTATTACGAATTGCGGCGGCCGGGGCGCCAGTTTTTCTCCAACCGCGCCCATGGCGCGCTGGGCTATTCGGTCGGTGGCGCGATCGGCGCACAGATCGGGCGGCCCAACGCCAAGGTGGTATCGGTCATGGGCGACGGCAGCTTCGGCTTTTCCGTCGGCGAGTTCGAAACCGTGATGCGCCTCGGCCTGCCGATCACCTTCATCGTGTTCTCCAACAGCGTCTATGGCTGGATCAAGGCGGGCCAGAAATCGGGCTTCGACGCGCGCTATTTCTCGGTCGATTTCACCCGCACCGACCATGCGGCGGTGGCCGCGGCATACGGCCTGAAATGCTGGCGCGTCGAGGAACCCGGTGAGCTGGAGCCGGCGCTGAAGGCGGCGTTTGCCACGGATGGCCCGACGCTGGTGGATATCATCGCGCAACCGTTGCAGGACGCCGACGCACCGGTCAGCGAATGGGTGGCCTGATCGTGCGTAGAAATAAAACGTTGATATTTTATCGATAAAACGACAACGTAATGTCATAACGCCAAAACAGGGTGGCTAAACGGGAAAACGGACGATGCGGGCAGGACCCACAGTCAACTATTCCTTACTACTGGCTTACAGGCGCACAGGCCGGTGACGGACCGGTTGAATATCGTCGTCGCCGGTGGCGGCATCACCGGTGTCTCGGCGGCCGAATGGCTGCGCCGCGACGGCCACGACGTCACCCTGATCGACCGCATCGCCCCCGGCGATTCAGGTCAGACTTCATACGGTAACGCCGGCATCCTGGCGCGTTGTGCGGTGGTGCCGGTGCCGGTTCCCGGCGTCTGGAAGAAGGCGCCTAAGATGCTGCTGGACCCCGACGGGCCGCTGTTCCTGCGCTGGTCCTACCTGCCGCGGCTGCTGCCCTGGCTGATTCCGTTCCTGCGCAACGGCCGGCGCGATAAAGTTGAAGCCATTGCGGATGCGCTGATACCGCTGATTGGCGATACGGTGGAACAGCATCTGGCGCTGGCCCGCGGCACTCCGGCCGAACGCTGGATCGAAACCGGCGAATACAGCTACCTATACCCCGACCGCGTGACCTTCCAAGGCGACGCCTTCGGCTTCGCGCTGCGCAAGGCGCATGGTTTCGACTGGGAGGAACGGGACCGCGATGCGCTGATCGCGATCGACCCCGAACTCGGCCCGGCCTACGGCTTCGCGGCAACCTTCAAGGACCATGGCTGGATCAGCGATCCCGGCCGGTATGTCGCCGACCTGGCGGCCTGGTTCGAGGCCCAGGGCGGCAAACTGCGCCAGGACGATATTTCCGAAATCCTGCCGATGGAAGGCGGCCGCGCCGCGGTGATCGCCGGCGGTGAGCGGTTTGAGGCGGACCGGGTTGTGGTCGCGACCGGAGCCTGGTCATCAAGGTTGGCGCGCGGATTGGGCCACAAACCGGCTCTGGAATCCGAACGCGGCTACCATGTCTGGCTGCGCGAACCCAACATTCGCCCGCCGCATCCCTATATGCTGGGCGACGCCAAGTTCGTGGTCACGCCGATGGATGCCGGCCTGCGCTGCGCCGGTCTGGCCGAGTTCGG
>CAXMQC010000209.1:0-8453 GCA_964195285.1 Akkermansiaceae bacterium | reverse complement strand
CGGTGTAGCCGACAACATCGGCAGCAATTATGGCAGCAAGGCGACGTTCCATGGTTCCCTCCCTGGAACATGAGAGTAGCCGAGCGTCGCACCAAAATCTATGCCGTCGAGGAATGCAGCCGATGACCGGTCCTGGCTATTAGCGGACTCTAACACGGGCTAGATCGGACGACTGCTTACGGACGGAAAGCGGACATAAATTGCGGCATCTATTTACGGTGCGGAATTCCAAGGATGGAATACTTAATTCCCACCCCACACTGACAACCCCAGAAGCAGTCACGCCGTCACCTGAACTCGGAAATCTCCAATATCTTCGCCAATGGGCCGTTTTTGGCCGCCATCGGGGCCCAACCGGGTTTGTTGCCATCCTCCATGGTTCCACACACACCTCCGTCGCAATCGCCCGGTCGTCTTGCTTGCGCGCAAGGGCTCTCCCGCGACACACCACATTTTTCCCCGTTCCCTGGCCGCGAATTCTGTATTATGCAGGCTCGGTTTCCGACTGGACATGAGGAGGAGCCTGGGTGCCGACTTCGGGTGACGCGCGGGCCGGAAAAGTGGATATCGCCGGGTCTTACGACCGCGACGGGTTCGTGTTTCCGCTGGACATCATGAGCGCGGTTCAGGCGCGGGCCTTGCGCGCGGATTACGAGGCCGCCGAGGCCGAGCTTGCCGGCGATGCGGAACGCCTCGCCCTGTTGTACGCCTACCCGGACCGGCTGCTGCCGTCGTTCGACCGCATGATCCGCCACCCCAGGATCATCGAGGCGGTGTCGCGCATCCTCGGGCCCGACCTGATGGTCTGGAGCGCCGGCATGTTCATCAAGGAAGCCAACAGTCACCATATCGTCTCGTGGCACCAGGACCTGACCTATTGGGGGCTGGACCAGGTGGACGAGGTCACCGCCTGGCTGGCGCTGTCGCCGGCGACCCGGGCATCGGGGTGCATGCAGTTCGTGGCCGGCTCCCACAAACGCCGCGCGGTGCCGCATGTGGACAGCTTCGCGCCGGACAATCTGTTGACCCGGGGCCAGGAAATCGCCGTCGAGGTCGATCCGCAAGACGCCGTCCATGTGGAGCTGAAGCCCGGCCAGGCCTCGCTTCACCAGGGGCATCTGTTCCATGCCTCCGACCCCAATAGCACCGGCGACCGGCGGATAGGCTCGGCGGTCCGCTATATCCGCCCCGCCATGCGCCAGCAGTCGGGTGATCGGACATTGGTTGCCCTGGTCGCCGGTGAGGATCGCCATGGCCATTTCGAGGTCGCCGGGGCGCCAGGGGGCCGGCTGGCCGAGGCGGATTTCGAGGCCTGCCGCCGCGACAGCGAAATCAAGCGCCGGATTCTCTATGAAGGGGTCGAGGAGGGCGCCGGAGCCGGAAACCGCTACAAGACCTAGCTCCTCTCCAACATCCGCATGGCGCCACAGGCCGCGCATTGCAGATACGCGACCCGATCCCCGCCGCAGCACCTCGTCCTTCGACAAGCTCAGGATGAGGAGGCTCAGGGTGAGGCCGCCATGCGGGGTGCCCGTGTCAGCCGCCGCCGGGTCATTCCCGGCGGTTTTGCGCGCGTTCCCTGTGCAGGGTGTAGATGCCGGTCGTGACGATGATCAGGGCGCCGGTCCAGGTCCACAGGTCGGGCAACTGGCCGAACACCAGATAGCCGTACATCGTGCCCCAGATCAAAAGGCTGTAATGCACCGGGGCAAGGACCACCGCCTGGGCCACCTCCAGCGCCTTGATCACCAGTAACTCGGCCAGCGCGGCCAGAATCGCGATGCTGGCCAGCAGCGCCACTTCCAGGCCCGTCGTCGGCCATTGCCAGAAAAACGGCAGCGGGATCGTCAGCACGAAACTGCCCGCCAGGGCGGTGTAGGCGACCGTCGTGCTGATCTGGTCGGCGCCGCTCAACACCCGCGACAGGATCTGGCGGAGCGCGAAAAGCAAAGCCGCCACCAACACCAGCATCACCGCGGGATGGATGACGCCAAACCCCGGCCGGATTACGATCAGGGCGCCGAGGAAGCCGATGGTCACGGCGGTCCAGCGGCGGATACCGACCGCCTCGCGCAGGACCAGCACGCCCAGCACGGTAACGATGAAGGGCGCCACGAAGCTGACCGCCACCGCATCGGCCAGCGGCACGAAACTGACGGCGACGATGAACAGGGTCGCCGAACTCGCCGCCAACACGCCGCGCGCGATCTGCAGCCCCGGATTGCAGGTGCGCAGCACCGTGGCGCCGCGCAGGGCCAACAGAACCAGCACCCCAACCAGCAACCCGAATTGCCGTGACCAGACGATCTGGATCGGGTGCAGGCTGTCGGTCAGGAATTTGGCCTGGGCGTCCACGGCGGCAAAAAGGAACATGCCGGCCGCCATATAGGCGATGCCCGGCCCGCTGACCGACCGTCTCGGGCCCGGCGCGGCAACCGCCGTCGGTGTTGGATCGGCCGGAATGGCTGTCTCTCCTTTACCGTCACACGCCATGGGGGCGCCATCAACTATCACCTTTCCGCGCAGCAGGCTACGGGCTACCACGGGCGGGGTGCGTTGGTTTCGATAGCCGATCCTCTCCGCCATCCGCATGGCGCCACAGGCCGCGCATTTTAAATGCGCAGCCCGAACCCTGTCGCCATCCCGCCATGCGGGGTGCCTGTGTCAGGCGGCGCGTGGCCGTTGCCATCCCCGCCCCCGCGCGCCATTATCTTCCCCATGAAAAAAACCAACACATACGCCTCGGGCGGGATCGACCGGGCGGCGAAATTGCGCGAGGACGAGGGCTGGGTGGCGGAACGGCTGGCCGATCCGGCGACCAGGGTGGCGCCTGTCTGGCGGGCGCGCAACCTGGTGGATATGAACGGGTCGCCGACGCCGCATCTGCTGGCGCCCGACGCAAGCCTGCTGGCCGAGGCGCAGGCGGTGGCGCTGTTGGGGCTGGTCGACGGCATCGCGCATTTCGTCATCGATTTGTCGCACCGCGACGAGGAGAGGCTGGCGGGACTCGGGCATTTCGAGGATCTGCGTGCCGTCGGGCCGCTGATGAGCCATGCCGACGGCGCCCTGATGGCCTATGCGCGGGGCATGATGCACTGGCATCTCGGGCATCTGCATTGCGGGCGCTGCGGCCACGCCACCGAGGCGCGCCAGGCCGGCCATGTGCGCTATTGCAGCAACCCGGATTGCGCCGCGCCGGTCTTCCCGCGCACCGACCCGGCGGTCATCATGCTGATCCATCACGGCGACCATGTCTTGCTGGCGCGCCAGACGACCTGGCTGCCGGGCATGCATTCGGTGCTGGCCGGTTTCGTAGAGCCGGGCGAGAGCCTGGAGGATGCGGTGGCCCGCGAAGTGTTCGAGGAGGCCGGCGTCGAGATCGACGACATTACCTATCATTCCTCGCAGCCCTGGCCCTTCCCGTCCTCGATCATGTTGGGCTTTTACGGCCGGGCGAAGAGCATGGCGCTGAACATCGACACCGATGAGCTGGAGTCAGGCGCCTGGTTTCACCGCGACGATCTGTTGAATTCACCCGAAGACGAGACCTTCCGCCTATCGCGCCGGGATTCGATCTCCTACCGGCTGATCAGCGACTGGCTGGACGGGACGGGCTGAGGCAGGGCGGGCTGGCGCCGTCGAGCTTTCCCTTTTTCCACCCCCTCCCAACCGAACCTCATCCTGAGCCTGTCGAAGGATGCGTTGGCGAGCAGCTGTTTTCACCGAAAGCGCCGTTTTCCGCCTTTTTTATGAGAGCGAGTCGGGCTTTCCGTGGGGAACTCCGTCGAGCGGCCCATCCTTCGACAGGCTCAGGATGAGGATTATTGGTATGGCACCGGCTGGCGGCGAAATTCAGCCCTTGTCGTAGCGGGCGGGGTCGGCCGGGTAGACGCCGAGGATTTTCACCATGCGGCTGAAGAAGCTGAGCTCTTCCAGGGCGAGGCGCACCGGCGTGTGGTCGGGATGTCCCTCGATGTCGGCGTAGAATTGCGTGGCGTTGAAATCGCCGCCGAGCATATAGGATTCCAGCTTGGTCATATTGACCCCGTTGGTGGCGAAGCCGCCCATCGTCTTGTACAGCGCGGCGGGCACGTTGCGCACCTGGAACACGAAGGAGGTCAGGACCGGCCCGTCATCCGACGGCGGGTCGATCGGGTCGACGGTCATGATCACGAAACGCGTCGTGTTGTGGACCGCATCCTCGATATCGTCGGCGAGGATTTCCAGGCGATAGATTTCGCCGGCCAGGCGCGAGGCGATGGCGCCCTGGGTGGCATCGCCCTCGCCGGCAATGTATTCGGCGGCGCCGGCGGTGTCGGCATAGACATGCGGATGCAGCCCGTGTTCGCGCAGGAATTTCCGGCATTGGGATAGCGCCTGTTCATGGCTGAGCACCCGCTTCAGCCCGCCGATTTTCGCGCCTTTCGGCGCCAGTAACTTATGATTCACGCGCTGGAAATGCTCGCCGACGATATTCAGCCCGGAATCCGGCAGCAGATGATGGATATCGGCGACCCGGCCCGCCACCGAATTCTCGATCGGGATCATCGCGCACCCGGCGCGGCCTTCGCGTACCGCGGCAAAAGTATCCTCGAAGGATTCGCAGGGCATGGTCGTCAAATCCGGAAATTTCGCCCGGCAGGCCATGTCCGAATAGGCGCCGTTATGGCCCTGAAAGGCGATCAGTTTCGCCGGGTCGATGTCTTTACTCATAATACGATTGTCCGTCAGCGGTTCGCCAGCATTTCGCGGGCGCGGTCAAGGTCGGCGGGAGTATCGACACCCAGCGGCACCGTGTCAACGAGCGCCACGTCGATCCGCATCCCGGCTTCGAGCGCGCGCAATTGCTCCAGCTTCTCGCGCCGTTCCAGCACGCCGGGCGGCAGGGTAACGAAGCGGGCCAGCGCATCCCGCCGATAAGCATAAAGGCCGATATGGTGATAGAGCGGCCCGTCGCCCCAGGGCGCGGTGACCCGCGTGAAATAGAGCGCCCGGCCGATGCTTTGGCCGGCCGCCAGTCCGACCACCGCCTTGACCACGTTGGGGCTGTCGCGTTCCTCGTCGCGCGTGATCACGGCGGCCAGGGTCGCAATATCGACCGCAGCCTCGGCCAGCGGCGCCAGCGCCGCGCGCATCGAAGCCGGATCGATGGTCGGCAGGTCGCCCTGCAGATTGATCACGGCATCGTGGTGGCCATCGGGATCGATCTCTTCCAGGGCGCGGTGAATCCGGTCCGAACCCGAGGGCAGATCGGGATCGGTCAGCACCGCCCGGCCACCGGCGGCACGCACCGCGGCGGCCACGACCTGTTCGGCGGCGGCCACGATGACCGGGCCGATTTCCGCTTCCATGGCGCGGCGCCAAACATGCACGATCATCGGCTCGCCATTGATATCGGCCAGCGGCTTGTCGGGCAGCCGGGTGGAGGCGAGGCGGGCCGGGATAATCACAACGGGGTTTTCGGGTAAATTCTCGGGTAGACTCATGGGCGCCTTTCTAGATGCTGACTGCGACGAGTCTTCGCTCTATTGTGGACCGGTGTTGATTTCCGGCGGCGTAGAGAATATACCGCGCCAGCGATCGGGAGAAGGTGAAACAGGAAAAATGACCATGTCCAAAAATCCAGCTTTTAAAACATACATCGCCATGGCCTTCTTGCTGAGCATCGTTGTCGCGATGGTCTCGTATTACGGCAGCGTGCTGTTGTATCACCCCGGCGAGATCGAGGAAGCCGCCTATCCGCTGATCGTGGCGGAAGAGGCCGCGCCGGAAGAAGTGCCGGCCGAGACTGCCGCGAGCGAACCGGAAGCCGCGATGGAGAGCGCCGCGCCGGCCGATCCGGATGCCCTGATGGAGAGCGCCGCGCCGGCCGAGCCGGTAGCCCCGGCGGGCGGCGGCATCGCGGCCTTGCTGGCCGCCGCCGATATCGATGCGGGCGCGAAAGTTTCGAAAAAATGCGCCGCCTGCCACAGCTTTACCAAGGACGGCAAGAACAAGGTCGGCCCGAACCTCTGGGATATTGTCGGCAAAGCCATCGCCGACGTCGAGGGATTCAAATATTCCGGCGCGTTGGCCGAGATGGGCGGCGAATGGAGCTACGACAATCTCGACGCCTTCCTGACCAAACCGAAGGATTTCGCGGCGGGCACCAAGATGAGCTTCTCGGGCATCAAGGGCGCCGATGACCGCGCCAATCTGATCGCCTTCCTGCGCGGCCTCAGCGACAATCCCAAGCCGTTGCCCTGACGGCGCGGGCGCCGGCGGGGAAAACCATGTCCGATACCTGTTCCGATGCGTTCGTCGCCCTGGCAGGGCAGCTGGCCGATGCCGCCCGCGAGGTGCTGCTGCGCTATTATCGCCAGCCGCTGGGCATCATCGACAAAGCCGATGAGAGCCCCGTGACCATCGCCGACCGCGAGGCCGAAACGCGGATGCGCGAGATCATCGCGAAGGCCTTCCCGGACCACGGGGTGGTTGGCGAGGAACATGGCCGCGACCGCGCCGACGCGGAATTCGTATGGGTGCTGGATCCGGTGGACGGGACCAAGGCCTTCATCAGCGGCGTACCGGTTTTCGGGACGCTGATTGCGCTGGCGCAAGACGGCAAACCGGTGCTGGGCATCATCGACCAGCCGGTAACCGGCGAACGCTGGACCGGCGTCGCGGGCCGGCCCACCCTGTTGAACGGAGAGCCGATTCGCACGGCGCCGCGCGGTACCTTGAGCGACGCGGTGCTGTGGTCGACCTCGCCCCATATGTTCGACGAGGTCGAGGCGGAACGTACCGATTTTGCCAAGCTGCGCGAGGCCGTGAAGTTCGTGCATTACGGCGGCGAATGCTATCAATACGCCATGCTGGCTTCCGGCCATATCGATCTGGTCGTCGAGGGTGATATGGATCCGTACGATTACTGCGCCCATGTGCCCATTGTCGAAGGCGCCGGCGGGGTTATTACCGACTGGCAAGGCGGCGCGCTGGGCCTGGGGTCGGGCGACAAGGTGTTGGCGGCGGCCAGCCCGGAACTGCATGAGGCGGCGCGACAATTTCTCGCAGGCTGATCGGGACGCGGCCTGAGATTGCCTGAGCCCCCGTTAACAGGCATGATAGATGTGAATTGAGCCGCGGCCGGGGCCGCGATGGAGTTTTGATGACCGACGACAACCACGACCAACCAAGCGGGATCGAAGCGGATCGCACCTTCCTTGTCGTCGTTGACGATTCCGAGGAAATGCGGGTGGCGCTGCACTTTGCCGCGCGCCGCGCCAAGCGCACCGGCGGCCGTGTCGCCCTGCTTTACGTGCAGCAGCCGGCGGAATTCCAGCACTGGATGGCGGTCGGCGACCTGATGCGCGAGGAAGCGCGCGAGGAGGCCGAGGGCCTGATGCAAAAGCTGTCGGCGGAAGTCAAGGAATGGTCGGGAAATTACCCGGTTGTCCATATGCGCGAGGGCGATATCGGGGACGAGTTGGAAAAGCTGCTGGGCGAGGAAGAATCGATTTCGGTTCTTGTGCTCGCGGCCAGTACCGATTCGGCGGGCCCTGGCCCGTTGATCAGCCATCTGGTCGGCAAGGGTGGCATGAAATTGCGGGTCCCGATGACCATCGTTCCCGGGTCGCTGGACGATGAAGAAGTTATCGCGATCACATGATCGAACATTGGCCTGCCGCGCAATTAACAACAATGCGTCAAGGGTTGATTTTCGGTCGCACAGGAACAATCTTCTGCATCCAGACAAACACGCCTACTCGTCAGGAGAATAGTTAAAATGTTTATTCAAACCGAGCAGACGCCAAATCCGGCCACGCTGAAATTCATACCGGGCCAGGACGTGCTCGCGGACGGCACGGTGGATTTCCGTTCGCCCGACGAGGCCGCCGGCAAATCGCCGCTGGCGGAACGGCTGTTTCGCATCGAAGACGTTTCGGGCGTGTTCCTTGGCGCCGACTTCATCTCCGTCACCAAAAACGACCAGGCCGAATGGCCCCTGCTGAAGCCCGCGATTCTGGGTGTGATCATGGAGCATTTTACGGCCGGCAACGCGGTTATGACCGAAGGCGCGGCGGACGCGAATGAAGGCGATTTCAAAGTGGAAGACGCGGAGGTGGTGTCCCAAATCAAAGAACTTCTGGAAACCCGCGTCCGCCCAGTCGTCGCACAGGACGGCGGCGATATTGTCTTTCACGGGTTCCAAGAGGGAGTCGTTCTGCTGGAAATGCGTGGCGCCTGCGGCGGCTGCCCAAGCTCGACGATGACCTTGAAGAGCGGTATTGAAAATATGTTGCGGCACTATGTTCCGGAAGTAACGGAAGTCCAGGCCGTATAGTGGGGTTATAAAGCGGAGCCGGCCGTGGCCGGCGCCAGGGGGACTGGGCGGTGGTGTTTTCACCAAGCATAGGTGAGCCGCGCCGGAACAAGATCAGCATCTGGTTCGGCATTGTGGCTGGAATAGCAGG
>CAXMQC010000208.1:0-4463 GCA_964195285.1 Akkermansiaceae bacterium | reverse complement strand
AGGCGTTGCGGTAACACCCGGCGTTGATTTCGACCCCTGGCGCGGCAATCGCTTCCTGCGGTTTTCCTTTGCCGAAAGCACAAGAGAAATGGCGGCGGCGGCAGACGCACTCAGGCAGTGGTATGAACGGTGAGGGTGGTTAGTCCGCCTTTTTGAGCAGGAGCTGACTCACAAACAACCCGTTCTCATCGAACCCCGCTTCCGAACCCGCGAGGTAGAAATTCCACATTCGGTGGAATTGCGGATCGTAACGGGTCCGATCCAGGCCGGGCCACGCCTCGTTGAAATTCTGGCGCCAGCGCCGTAGCGTCTCGGCGTAGTGAAAACTGTCATGGATGAATGGTTCATGCGCCAGTTCCAGCCCGGACCTGCGCGCCGCGGCGATGGTATCTTCCAGGATCGGTATGTAGCCGCCGGGGAAAACATATTTTTGGGTCCAGGCGTTGGTTTCGCAGCGCTCCCGCCGCATGATGGAATGCAACAATACGCGCCCGTCATCCGCCAACAGGTGGCGAACCACGCCGAAAAAATCGTCGAAATTTTTAGCGCCGACATGTTCGAACATGCCGATGCTGACGATGCGGTCATAAGCGCCCGGATTGTCGGCGGCATGGACGCGATAGTCTATCAGCCGGTATTCGGGCCTATGTCCCGGCATTTCCGCCGCCCGCTCGCGCGCCAGGTCGTGCTGGGTCTTCGCCAGGGTAATGCCGGTGACGTGACCGGCGCCCGATTCCGATGCGATCAGGCGGGTCAGTTCACCCCAGCCCGATCCGATGTCGAGGACACGCGTGCCGTCAGGGATCGCCAGCCGGCGGATCGTGGTTCGCAACTTGTTGAGTTGGGCGTCACGTAGCGTCTGATCCGGTTCCTCGAAGAAGGCGCATGAATAATTCATGCCTTCGTCAAGAAAATTCGCGTAAAGATCATTGCCGATATCGTAGTGCCGGGCCACGTTTTGCCGGCTCTTGTGTGGGTTGTTGCGCCGGCCCTTGAACATGAAATCGCTTGCGGCCCGCAATGCCTTGCCCGGTATCGACTGGCTTGCAGCTTCTTCGTTCCGGCACATCATTTTCAGAAAACCACCCAAGTCACCCTGTTCCAGGACCCACCCCTCGTCCATGTAGGATTCGCCGCATCCCAGGTCGGGATTCCTGACGATCCGGAAGATGGTGCGAAGTGTATTCAGGCGCACGCTGAAACGTGGCCCCATTCCGTCGCCAAATTCCATCTCCTCCAACCCGTGGTAATTCAGGTGCAGCGAGCCTTTTTTCGCGAACGCGCCGATGATCCCGGCAAAGGAGCGGAACAACAGCAGGTGCCCGAGCCCGTTGGCGCTGTTCGGCTCGCGGCCGTCGGTTTTGCGAGATGATTTGGTGAGGTTATCGCCGTAATGTTTGTCCAGTTCCGCCATCGACAATCATCCTCGGATCAATCGAATTTTCGATCACACCGCGGGCCGGGTAGGGCTTCACCAACGCGGCGATTTCGATGGCAATATTACCATTTGTTAATTATTCGTCAATGCTGGTTTACAGCGGGGAAACGCGCCGAGACAAGAATGAGGGCGCCGTGATAGGCACCCTCGGGTCTTGCTAGGAGTTCACGGTTGCCGGTGGTTATTTGCCGACGGTCCGTTGCCACCAGCCGGTGCGCTTGGGCTTATCCTCGGCGGGGTTGTCCGCGGGCGGCTGTTCCTCCACCGGTTCCACCAGCGTATCGGCCATTTCCGGCCGTGGCTCTTGCACCGGTTGTTCGTTGGTGTCGGCCGTCGCCATCACGCGTTCCGGCACTGATACCGGCTCGGGTCGCGCGGGCATTTCCGGTTCCAAAACGGGACTTGGTTCCGGCGGTTGCGGGGCCATGGGTCCGACATCATCGATCTTGTCCGTGTCGGCCGATTTGTGGCTGGTTCGGCGTCGCGCTGGTTTCCCGGTTTCGACCTTTTCTTCTTTGTCTTTCGATGCCGCCGGTTTGCGCCGCCCCCGCCTGGCCGGTTTCTTTTCTTCTTCCGCTGCTTCGGCGACAGCGTCTGCCGCGGGTATTACGTCCGTGACGGAAGACAATTCCGCCTCGGCCGTGGCTTCGGGTGCTTCGGAGTCGACAGCTTTCTTGCGCCGGCGCGGGGCCCGTTTCTTTTTCGCGGGCGCGGCTTCTTGCGCCGGGGTCTCCGACGTTTCGGTTACCAAGTCCGCGTCAAGTCCTTCTTGCGGGATTGCCGCTTCGGCCTGGGCCGCGTCAGCGCCGCCGCCGTCGGTCTCTGTTGTACTGCTAGTTTCATCAGTCTTGCGGCCACGCCGCCGCCCACCGCGCTTACCGCGGCGTCGTCGTTTGCGGGGGTCTTCCTCGCCGGTTTCTCCAGCGGCTTCGGCTTGGGCTTCCGCCGGTTCCTTCTCCGGCCTTGTCTCTGCCTCGACTTCCGCGCCATCACCCTCGGTAACTTGCGGTGCCTCATCGTCGCGCCGGTCTTTGTGGCGTCGGCGCGAACGGCGCTTGCGTCGGCCGCCTTCAGCCTGCTCCTCGGGGCCGATGATCTCCTCGATTTCGGAGCGATCTTCTTCATCGGCGCCCTCGCGCGCGGTGATTCGCTCGATCCGGTTTTCCGGTGGGATCAACGTGTCGTCGGCCGCTATGGAAATGACGATATCGCAACGCGCCTCGATGGTGGCCAGCGAATCGCGTTTGTAGTTAAGGATATAGAGCGCCACATCGGTCGGCACGAATACGGCGATCTCGGACGCGCGCTTGCGCAGCCCCTCTTCCTCAATGCCGCGCATCACATGCAGTGCCGTCGATTCGGTTGAACGAACATGACCGGCGCCACCACAGGTCGGGCAGGGTTCGCTGGAGGTCTCCAGCAGGCTGGGACGCAGCCGCTGACGCGACATCTCCAGCAGCCCGAAAGCGCTGATATGGCCGATCTGGATGCGCGCTCGCTCGTTTTTCAGCGCATCCTTGAAGCGCCTTTCCACGGCGGCGTTGTTGCGGTTTTCTTCCATGTCGATGAAATCGATTACGACAAGGCCTGCAAGATCACGCAATCTTAGCTGCCGCGCCACTTCCTCGGCAGCTTCCAGGTTTGTCTTCAGTGCCGTTTCCTCGATATGGCGTTCGCGCGTGGCGCGGCCCGAGTTGACGTCTATCGCCACCAGGGCTTCGGTCGAATTCATAACCAGATAACCGCCCGACCGCAGCTGGACGATCGGATTGTGGATAGCGTCGATCTGATTTTCGACCTGGTAACGGAAGAATAGCGGATAAGTCGGATCGTCATAGCGCTGGACTCGTTTAGCGTGGCTCGGCACCATCGCCTTCATGAAATCCTTTGCGGTTCGGTAGCCTTCCTCGCCTTCTACAAAGACCTCGTCGATATCCTTGCTATAGAGATCGCGGATCGACCGCTTGATGAGATTGGCTTCCTCATGCACCAGCGTCGGCGCAATCGATTCCATGGTCCGGGTGCGTATATCGTCCCATAGCCGCACAAGATATTCGTAGTCACGTTTGACCTCGGCCTTGGTACGCTCGGCGCCCGCGGTGCGCACGATTACAGCCATTCCCTCGGCGATTTTGAAGTCGTCGAGGATTTTTTTCAGGCGCCGGCGGTCTTTCACGCTGCCGATCTTGCGACTGATGCCGCCGCCACGCGCGGTGTTGGGCATAAGCACGCAATAGCGGCCGGCCAGCGACAGATAGGTGGTCAGCGCGGCGCCCTTGTTGCCGCGTTCTTCTTTGACCACCTGAACCAGCATGATCTGGCGGCGCTTGATTACCTCCTGGATCTTATAGTGGCGGTAATGCTTGATGCGGCGGCGTTCGACTTCCTCGACCTCGTCGCCGCCGACCGTTTCCACCGTCTCACCGTTTTCGCCGTCCTCGTCATCGGAGGCGGCCTTCTCCTCGGCCAGCAGCTGTTCGCGATCGGCGACCGGGATCTGATAATAATCCGGGTGGATTTCACTGAAAGCTAGGAATCCGTGGCGGTTACCGCCGTAATCGACAAAGGCAGCCTGGAGCGAAGGCTCCACGCGAACGACCTTCGCCAGATAGACGTTTCCTTTAAGCTGCTTCTTGCGGGATGTCTCGTAGTCAAATTCCTCGAGACGCTTACCACTTACCACGGCCACCCGGGTTTCTTCGGGGTGACTCGCGTCAATCAACATTCTCCGTGCCATAAGGCCAAACTCCGGCGCGCTCGCGCGGGTCCACGCGTCACGATCGACCCCCACGGCAAGCTGCGCAATTTGTGCGAAACCGGCTGCACCCCCGAAATCTCCCGTCGAACAGCACGCCATAACCAAGTGCCAAGACCGGAGCGCATTTGAGTGCCTGCTCATCCCGTGACTGACGCTCCCTCATGGAGCTCCGTCCGTGGATCGGCTTCGTGTTTCCCTTCATAAACACCGATGAATCCGAATAATGCTTCGGCCCGCCGTCCCTCGGCTCCTGGCCATTAGCCGGAA
>CAXMQC010000207.1:0-3225 GCA_964195285.1 Akkermansiaceae bacterium | reverse complement strand
CATTTCTGGTCGCCGCGGATCAGCGCGTGATGCGCCAGGGTGACGGTGAAGCTGGAGGTGACCAGGATGATCGTATTGACCAGCGGCAATTCGTACCAGGTGAAAGTCTCGATGCCTTCCGGTGGCCATACCGCGGGGTCGACCCGCGGCCACAGGCTGGCGTCGAAAAAGGCCCAGAAGAAGGCCGCGAAGAACATCACTTCGGAATCGATGAACAGGAACATGCCATAGCGGTGGCCGAGTTGGACGACCGGGGTGTGATGCCCCTCGAATGTTGCTTCCCTAATCACATCACGCCACCAGAAAACCATGGTCGCGGCGATCAAGAGGACACCCGGCAGGATGGTCGCGATGCCGAAAGGCTCGCCGATGCCGCCCGCCATGTCGGGAGGCATGAAGAGAACCAATCCCATAGTAGCAGCAAAAGCCCCAAGCGCGCCCAACGCAGGCCACGGGCTGGGGTCTACCATATGATAATCATGTCTAACTTCGCCGCTCATTTCCTGCTTCCTCGCTGGTCCCGTAGCATATCGTTGTAGGATCAAACAAAACTCACTGTATCGCCCCGCCTGGCTCGACTGCCGCATTGACGGCGACAGTCCCGCCATCCGTCCCGTATTTGGGAAAGAAGGTATAGGACAGGGTAATGCTGTTCACATCATCGAGAAGTCTGTCCTGCATGATTAAAGGGTCGACGAAAAACGACACCGCCATATCGACCGACTGGCCTGCTTCGAGCGATTGCTCGGTAAAACAGAAACAGTCAATCTTATCCACGTATTTGGCGGCCTTCAGCGGCGTCACATTGAACGTCGCGGTGCCGACGGTGGGGCCGTCGGCCATGCTTTCCGCCAGATAAAAGGCCAATGCCGTCTCGCCAACCTTGACCGTCATCGGCGCCTGCGCCGGCGCAAATCGCCAGGCCAGGTTGGAATTGACGCTGGCGTCGAAACGCACGGTGATTTTGCGATCCGCGGTCACCTCGGATGGCGCCAGCGCGATACCGGGCGTGCCGCCAAATCCGGTAATCCTGCAAAACAGGTCATAGAGCGGCACCGAGGCATAGGCCAGGCCGATCATCCCCGCGACGGCGCCGGGAATGGCTGCCCTGGTATGCTTGTTGCGGCGGTTCAGATTTGCCTTCATCGCTTGAATCAGCCCCCACTCATCTTCACGATGGCGACGACGTAAAACAACACGACCAGGCCGAACAGGACCGCACCCAAGGCGACGTTTTTGCCTCGTTGGCGGCGATGCATCTCGCTCGGCTGGCCATCGTCGGCCGCCTCGCGGGCTGGTTTCTCGTTCTCGGTCATGACCTGTTCCGACATGGCGCCATTATCCCAATATGCCCGGCGCGCGATCGGCGATCAGCAGCGCGAACAGCGCGGCGAGATACAGCAACGAAAATCCGAACATACGCTTGGCCGGCCGGTCGCCATGATCGCGCATCACCGCAATCGCATGACCCAGGAAACCCAGGCTGAGCACGATCGCGGCAATGCCGTATACCCATCCGGTGATCCCCAGCCAGGCCGGCGCCAGCGAGACCGGAATCAGCAGAAGCGTGTAGAAAAGCATCTGGCGCCGGGTCGCCTCCTTGCCGGCGACCACCGGCAGCATCGGCACGCCGGCGTCCTGATAGTCGCCGCAGCGATAAAGCGAAAGCGCCCAGAAATGCGGCGGCGTCCAGAAGAAAATCAGCGCAAACAGCGCCACCGATTCGATCGATATCGAGCCTGTCACGGCGGCCCAGCCAATTATCGGCGGGAAAGCGCCGGCCGCGCCGCCGATCACGATATTCTGCGGTGTGCGGCGTTTAAGCCAGATCGTGTAAACAAAGACATAAAACAGGATCGCCAGAGCCAACAGCGCGCCGGCCACCCAGTTCACCATCAGGCCCATCATGCTGACCGACGCCACCGACAGGAATACGCCAAAGCTCAGCGCCTCGCCCGGCGCCACCTTGCCGGCCGGGATCGGCCGGTTTCTGGTGCGCTTCATGACGGCGTCGATATCCCGGTCGTACCACATATTTATCGCCCCGGCGGCGCCGGACCCGACCGCGATGCACAGCACCGCGACGGCGGCGAGCACCGGGTGGAGATCGCCCGGCGCGATTCACAGGCCGGCCAGCCCGGTAAACACCACAAGCGACATGACGCGCGGTTTCAACAGCGCGAAAAAGTCGCCGGCGCCGGCGACGCTTGCAACGTTGTCAGGCTGGGCGGTTATGCGATAGGCGGTTTCGGACATTGTTTTTCTGTTTTCAACAAACGGCCATTACTCGATGACCGGCTGTTCCTCGAAAGTGTGGAACGGTGGCGGAGAGGCTACGGTCCACTCCAGGGTTGTCGCACCTTCGCCCCAATAATTGGCTTCCACCTTGGGGCCGCTACGGTATGCGCTGACCAGGATGTAGATGAACAGCAGCGTCGACAAGCCCGTGATATAGGAACCGTAGGACGAAATCATGTTCCATCCAGCAAATGCGTCCGGATAGTCGATATACCGTCGCGGCATGCCGGCCAGTCCCGAAAAATGCATCGGGAAGAAGGTCAGGTTGATGCCAACAAAGGCGGTCCAGAACTGAATCTTGCCGAGAGTCTCGTTGTACATCCGTCCCGTCATCTTCGGAAACCAGTAGTACATCCCGGCGAAAATCGCCGACACCGCGCCGATCGACAGCACGTAATGGAAGTGCGCCACCACGTAATAGGTGTCGTGCAACGGAATGTCCATGCCGGCATTGGCCAGCACCACGCCGGTCACACCGCCGACGGTGAACATGAAAATGAAGCCGACCGCCCACAGCATTGGCGTGTCCAAACGGATCGACCCGCCCCACATTGTCGCGATCCAGCTGAAGATCTTCACGCCCGTGGGCACCGCGATCACCAGCGTTGCCGCGGTGAAGTAGGCCCGCATGTCGACATCCATGCCCACCGAATACATGTGGTGCGCCCAGACGATGAAACCGACCAAGCCGATCGTCACCATCGCATAGGCCATGCCCAGATAGCCGAAGATCGGTTTGCGCGAAAAGGTGGAGACGATCTGGCTGACGATCCCGAAGCCCGGCAGGATCATGATGTAGACTTCCGGGTGCCCGAAGAACCAGAACAAATGCTGGAACAGGATCGGGTCGCCGCCGCCTTCGGGAATGAAGAAGGTGGTGCCGAAATTGCGGTCGGTCAGCAGCATGGTGATCGCGCCGGCCAGCAC
>CAXMQC010000206.1:0-4418 GCA_964195285.1 Akkermansiaceae bacterium | reverse complement strand
GGATGCAGCCCCAACTGCCTAACGAAGCGGACAATCTCGCCGCGATGATCCAACCTTGCACGGCGCGCGGCGACGATCACCTGGTCGCCCGGTTTCGCCCCGACGCCAACCAGGAAGTCGTACATGTCGCGTCGCTGCTGTTCCACGAAATCGGTCTGATCCGGATCGACGGGTATCAGATATCGGTGCGTCGTATGTTCGACCTGGAATGCCGGCTTGAACCTATGCCTTTCCGCAAGTTCTTCCTCGGCCATGGGGATCGACGTGCCGCATCCGACCAGTGCCACAAGCGCGGCAACCAGAAGGCTGAAGCGGCCAATATTGAACCTGAACATGCTTTTCTCTCCTATTCCACCTGGTAGCCGACGGGGCCAACCAGTCTTTGTCCGCTCGATTTTGCGACCCGGTCGGGCTGGGATCCGTGCGTATCGCGGTAATGGATCCCTTGAACAATCCGTTCGTAGTCGTTCGACGGCTCATGACCATCGGACGGCAACGCGAGTCTCTCGGCGGTTGGTTTCACAATGTAAGGCGTTACAATAATCACCAGTTCCGTCTCGTTTCGCCGGTAACTGTCGGACCGGAACAGCGCGCCAAGGATCGGGATATCCCCCAGACCCGGCACCCTCGCCACATCGTTCTGGTCGCTTCGGTTCAGCAGACCGGCGATCGCCAGGCTTTCGCCGTCACCCAGCTCCACCGTCGTCTCCGCCCGCCTTGTGGTCAGCGAAACAACGGCCACGCCGTCGATGACGACGGCGCCCTGCGACGAAATCTGGCTGACTTCGGGGCGCACCTTCAGGCTGATCCGTTTCCGGTCCAGCAAGGTCGGTGTAAATGACAGGGAAACACCGAAAGGCTTGAACTCGATGGGAATCAAGCCGGTATCCGGGTCGCGCTGGCCGCTCACCGGGAACTCGCCACCGGCGAGGAAGCTCGCCGTTTCGCCGCTCAGCGCGGTCAGGTTGGGTTCGGCGAGGACTTTGATCAGCCCCTCCGTTTCCAACGCCTCGAAAGACAGCCCAAGATTAAAATTGCCGAATGTCTGGTCGATGCTGCCAAAAACGTTAAAGTTGCCCGACAACAACGCCGTCCCAATGACCCCGTTGCTGCCCGAACCGAGGAATTCGAAACCCAGTGTCTTGACGACGCTGCGGTTGACTTCGGCGATGGAGACGCGAAGATTGACCTGGTTCGGCATCGACACCTTGATGCGGTTAAGCATGCGGGCGCCCTTGCCAATGTAGCTATTGGCCAATTCGCGCACCGCCTCGGCCTCGGCCGGACTGGATACGACGCCGTCCAAAACCAGCGTATTCTGCACCATCGAAGGTTCGATTGTTGAGTCGGGGATAAGCTTGTTGATCGACGACTTCAACTGCTCCAGATCGTACCCCACGACAATCTTTCGGTTGATCAGGATCCGGTCCTTCTTGTCGAGGGCGTACAGCGAGGTCTCGCCGGTCGTCTTGCCGACGAGATAGACCAGCTTGGTCGATTTAAACTGCAGGTCGGCGATCTTCGGGTCGGCGAGAAATACCGTTGCCGGCGCCTCGTCGAGCCGCAACAGACGGCCCTTGCCTATTTCTACATAGATTTGCCCACCGCTGCTGTCGATAACCTCCAGCGCGGCTGCCGGCATGGCCGAGAAGGCCATCAGCAACGCCATCGCGAGCCCCAGGGCCCGCAAAACGCGCTTGCTGCTTTTCGCCAAAACGGTATCTCCAGCCATCATGGCCGTTCCCCCTTGTTCAATTTTTCTTGACCCTGATCGTCTGGGTCGCGGTGCCGCGGACAATACTGATCTTCACGCCAGAGCTGCCCGCCGGTAGTACGTTATTGGTGCCGGGCTTGGCCGACTTACCCTTGTTCGCAACAGGTCTCGGTGTCGGCGCCTGTGCCGTCGATCCTTCCAACGGACCGCGGTCGCCGCGCGTGTTGCCCTTCCTGCCGAACAGCAGATCGGTTTCAACAGTCCAACTATCGCGCGCGACTTCCTTGATTTCCTTCTCGCGGGCAACCGCCAGCAGCTCCGGCCCCAGCAACGCGCCCTTTTCGACACCGTCGGACCGGCCGAGCCCGACCTGAGCCAACAGGCCCCCCTCGAAATCGCCCTCGAGGATATTGTCGTTATCCGTCTCGGGTACGATGCTACGCAGCGTGAATTCGATACCACCCATATTCTGGGCCAGCGACATCGCCTCGGTCTGGAACGGCGTGAATTCAAGTGTCAGCGTTTTCGCCGGCGTCGCGCCGACCGCGCTGGTTTTCTGGTCGATCGCAATCACGCGGATATCGCGGAACAGCGTCTGGGTAAAGGGATAACCCTTTCTCGATTTCTTGACGTCCCACAGAATGTCGACATGGTCACCGGGCAGAATGAAGCCCGAAATGCCCGAAGTCGGGCTGACCGGAATCGACATGGCGCGCATGCCCGGTTGCAGCACCGCGGCCAGGAAGCCACGTTCGCCGGCCTTGGCGACGAGGCCGAGCACCATCGGCTGGCCGCCGGCAATCGGCGCGCGAACCACGCCGCCGACGAAATCATCGATAGTGAGCCTTTTCTGGTCGCTCTTGCCCGCGTCCAGCAGCTTGCTGTCCGTCACAAAGGAGGGCGTGATGCTTTCTTCCGGCCACAGTTGCCAATGCAGATCTTCGCGCTTGACGAAGGTGCCAACGACCAGATCTTTCTTGGCGACAAGGACCCGCGCCGTAGGAATGGTCGGCGGCACGATCCTCTGTTGCTTTAGAAGTTCATCGGCCATTTGTCGTTCTTGCTGACCCAAATAGGCACTGACCATAAAGCCGGCACCGATGGCGATGCCGAGAGCAACTGTGATTAATGCGATATTGCGCTTATTCATTTGCGCATCCTCCTAAAAAAATGACCGTGTCAAAGGCCCACCATAAGACCCCAGCCTGTAAAAACACCGCCGAAGGCCAAGCCCACGCCGTAGGGCATATTCTTGGCCAGAAAAATCTTGCCGAGCGATTCCCGGCCTATCGATGTCAATGCGTTGGCAATCACGAACCGCAGGTTGGTCACCATCAACAGTGAAACCAGCCCGCCTGCCACCATCACTATAAACAGAGTCGGCAACGCGAGCGCCGGACCCGCCCATAACAGGATTCCGGCCAGCAACTTCACGTCGCCGCCGCCGAAAATCTTGAAATGGGCCAGTGGGATTCCCACCAATATCGTCAACGCGAATATCCCCAGCGACCAAAGCCATTCCTGTTCGCCCGGCGCGGCGATCACGTAGATCGGAAACAGCACCAGAATCATCAACACCACGACGTTTGGAATCCGGTACATCACAATGTCCGTCGCGGCGGCCACGAGCACTAGCGACAAGAAGCAAGCGATCGATATCTGGCTCGCGTATGCACTTTCGAAGATCTCCACTGCTTCTCCCAAAACAAATCGTCATCCGCTTCCACCTTGGGCAGACTGTGCTGACGCGTGTGCGCCAGGCAAACGCAGCCCTACGCGCATATTTAATACGTGCTTGATTAAATTAGTCTTAACCCGACGAATTTGTTCCCGCGCATCGCAACAAATTTGCGTATCCCTGTTCGCGCCACCGACGGGTTTCCCCGTTCCAGCAATCTGTAATTCTACGCTGGAGCCTCAGTCTCTAGCCGGCAAATCGTCGGGGAGTTCGGTCGACCCTGCGTCCCCAATACTTAACCCGAAGTTGGCGATATCGGGCAGACTTCTGTCAACAATTTTATTTAAATATCGAGTTATTCTTGTGGATAAGAAAAGGTTCACCGGCACAATCACAGAACAAACCGAAAACCGGAGCCTTGCGATGCCGCAAATGTATTTGGCCGGCATTTGGCTGGAAGATGATTTGCCGCCAGGTCCCTTCGATTCGTTTCGGCTATTCTGCGTCGGAGGTTTGTGGTTTGCGAGCGCCCCCGGCCCGAAGTCTAACGACGTCGTATCGGAATTTCGCGATGGCCTTGCGCCCCGGCATATGCAATATGCGGACTGAGAAGGCAATGCGCGGACAGGAGCCGATGAAGCCACCCCTCATGAAGAATACCCTGGATGCCGTCGGCCTGCCCTGGGTGACAATCCTGTTGGTTGCCATGATGGCGACGGTTGTCATTGTCGGACCGGCCCTGTGGCAGACTTGGACCCATGACGGGCCGACCCTTGTCACCGACGGTGGCGGGTCCGGCGACGGTTTCGTGGCGGGCCATGATTTCGTGGCCTTCTACAGCGCGTCGCAGGCGGTCTTCGACGGCAATGCCGCGCTGGTCTATGACGAGACCTTTATGAAACCGGCCCAGCATGATCTGGTCGGTGACTCGGCGGTGGGCTATCTCGCCTTTATGTATCCGCCGACCTATCTGCTGCTGATCTCGCCACTGGCGCTAATTCCCTATTTTCCCGCCCTGGCCCTGTG
>CAXMQC010000205.1:0-6679 GCA_964195285.1 Akkermansiaceae bacterium | reverse complement strand
CGCGGGTTCCGACTGCCGCGATCGTCATCGTCGCCATCGTGCTGGCCATTGGCGCCTATGTGGCTTGGTACAGCCTGCGTCCCCAGGATGCCGAGATTGCCGACGCCGTGCCGAATGTTCCCGCCAATCTGTCGACGGCCCCGGAAGAATATCCGACGGCTGCCGCTCCCGTTGAGATCGTTACCATCCGGGAACCGGCAGCGACCGAGGCTGTTGCGCCGGTCGCTACGGCCACGAGTCCCGAAGAGCCCGCCACGGTGGAAGCGCCCGCAGCTGTCGCCGCGACCGAGCCGCCGCCCGCGCCGGAATCGCCGCCTGCCAAAGTGGAGATCCTGGTGCTCCCGGCCAGCCCCCCCGAGCCAGAGGCGCCAATCGCCGAGGCGCCGCCCGCGGTGGCCCCAGTCGCCGAAATCCCGGTCGCCGAAATCCCGGTCGCCGAAACCCCGGTCGCCGATACCCCGGTCGCCGAGGCGCCGGCAGCGCCGGTCAGCCCGCCGCCACCAGTCGAAACGCCGGTTGCCGAGGCGCCGCCCGCCGAAACGCCGGCGGCTGTGGAAATTGCCACAATTACCCCGCCCGATTTACCGGCGACCGATACGCCGCCGGCCCCGACGGTGGAAGAAACGCCCCATGTGCCACAGTCGTTCGGCGCCAGCAACGCAGACGCGCGGATCGTGATCACCGCGATCGAGGATTCGTGGCTGGAAATCACCGATGTCGAGGGCAACCGGTTGTTGAGCCGCACCATGCGCGCCGGCGACAGTTATCGCGTGCCGGACCGACAGGGCCTTGTTCTGGTGACAGGGAATGCGGGCGGATTGAATTTTGCGGTCGATGGCGCTGCAACACCAGCGATCGGTGACACCGGCATCGTGCGCAAGAATGTGAAGCTCGATCCCGAGCTCCTGAAGCAGGGACGCGCCTGGCCGTAACGTCCGCCCGCGCGGCATCGACTACCCGACTTGATATTTTTGTCCACCGGGCGCACATTGCGCGCGCCCGGAAAGCGGGCTATTTAGCGTTATCAAAGTTGATATTTCGGAACGAGTGATAATGAGCGTTCGACCCTATCGGGATATTCAGCGCCGCAAGGCGCGCCGCATCATGGTCGGTGACGTGCCTGTCGGTGGCGATGCGCCGATCACGGTACAATCCATGACCAACACGCCGACCTCCGACGCGCAGGCGACGATCCGCCAGATTCATGCGCTGGAAGAGGCCGGAGCCGATATCGTGCGCGTGTCCTGCCCGGACGAGGATTCGACGGCGGCGTTGAAGACGATCGTCGATAATGTCACCGTGCCGATCGTTGCGGACATCCATTTCCATTATAAACGCGCCATCGAGGCGGCGGAGGCCGGGGCGGCCTGCCTGCGCATAAATCCGGGCAATATCGGCCGGGCCGAACGGGTGCGCGAGGTCGTCAAGGCGGCGCGCGACCATGGCTGCTCGATGCGCATCGGCGTCAATGCCGGTTCGCTGGAAAAGGAACTGCTGGAGCGCTATGGCGAGCCCTGCCCCGAGGCGATGGTCGAGAGCGGCCTGAACCATGCGCGCATCCTGGAAGATAACGACTTCCACGAGTTCAAGATCAGCGTCAAGGCCTCCGACGTGTTCCTGGCGGTCGCCGCCTATCACGGGTTGGCCGACGCCTGCGATTACCCGCTGCATCTGGGCATTACCGAGGCCGGGGGCTTGCGTGGCGGCACGGTGAAATCGGCTGTCGGCATCGGCACGCTGCTATGGGCCGGCATCGGCGATACGATCCGCGTCTCGCTGTCGGCCGACCCGGTGGAGGAGGTCAAGGCCGGATTCGAGATACTGAAGTCGTTGGGGCTGCGCCATCGCGGCGTGAATGTGATTTCCTGCCCGTCCTGTGCGCGCCAGCAGTTTGACGTGATCGCCACCGTCCAGGTGTTGGAGGAACGGCTGGCCCATATCTCGACGCCGATGACGCTGTCGGTAATTGGTTGCGTGGTGAACGGACCCGGCGAAGCGCGCGAGACCGATATCGGCTTCACCGGCGGTGGCAACGATACCCATCAGGTTTATATCGCCGGCGTGCCGCATCATCGCCTCAAGGACGAGGATGTGGTCGAGCATCTGGTAAAGATGGTTGAAGAGAAAGCGGCTGAGATCGAGGCCGGCAAACCGCCGCGCGCGGCGGAATAACAGAAAAACGGCGGGGAACCAGTCGAACAATGTCCAATCTGCAACCCGCCCGCGGGACCCACGATATTCTGCCCGACGAGATGCGCGCCCAGCGCCGCGTCATCGATACAAGCGGCGAGGTTGCCGAGCGCTATGGCTATGAGTTCATGGCGACGCCGATCTTCGAGTTTTCCCAGGTTTTCAAGCGCACCCTTGGCGATACTTCCGACATCGTCACCAAGGAGATGTATACCTTCACCGACAAGGGCGGCGACGAAATCACGCTGCGCCCGGAAAACACCGCCGGGGTCGCCCGCTGTTTCATGTCGGAAGGTCTGGCCCAGAGCGCCCCGGTGCGCTTTTTCTATGCCGGGCCGATGTTTCGTTACGAGCGGCCCCAGAAGGGCCGACTGCGACAGTTCCACCAGATCGGCATAGAGAATATTGGGATTCCCGGCGCCTTCGCGGATATCGAAGTGATCGCCACGGGGGCGCGAATCCTGGATGAGCTGGGCGTGGCCGACAAGACGGTGCTGGAGTTGAACACGCTTGGCGACAGCGAGAGCCGCGACGCCTATCGCACGGTGCTCGTCGAGTATCTGGAACAACGAATCGATGGCTTGTCGCAGGATAGCCGTGAACGGTTGGGCCGCAACCCGCTGCGCATCCTCGATTCGAAAGACGAGGGCGACCGCAAAATCGTCGCCGATGCGCCGAACTATACCGACTATCTGAACGACGCAAGCCGGGATTTCTTCGACGAGGTACGCGAAGGCCTGGCTGCACTGGATATTTCCTACCAGATCAATCCGCGGCTGGTGCGCGGGCTGGATTATTACTGCCACACCGCCTTCGAGTTCACCACCGAGCATCTGGGTTCGCAGGGCGCGGTCATGGCGGGCGGCCGTTACGATGGGCTGATCGGCATGATGGGCGGGCCGGCGACGCCGGGCGTCGGTTGGGCGGCCGGCATCGACCGGCTGGCCATGCTGTGCGGCGAGGCGCCCGGCGGGCGGCGCCCGATCGCGGTGGTGCCGGTGGGCAACGAGGCGAAAGTTCCGGCGCTGAAACTGTCGGAAGAGCTGCGCCGCGCCGGCTATCGTGTCGACCTTGGCCATAGCGGTAATCTTTCCAAGCGCATGAAGCGGGCGAACAAGATTAACGCCGCGGCGGCGCTGATCATCGGTGAGGATGAGCTGGCGCGCGGCGCCGCCACCTTGCGCGATCTTGATTCGGGCGAGCAGGAAGAGGCCGCCCTGGCCTCGCTTGTGGATAGTCTCGCCCGTTTTCGGTAGCGAGAAATGCCGGCGGACGGCCCGGCGCCCGAACCCTTCATCGTTGGTGCGACAAGTCGCTCCAGCACGCTGGCGCTGCGCGACCGGTTGTTCATCGACGAGGCCGCCGCGCCCGTTTTTTACCGCCGGTTGGCCGATGCCGGCGTGACCCAGGCGATTATCCTGTCCACCTGCGATCGGGTGGAAGTGCAGGGCATGGCGCAAGCTCCGTCCGCCGCTATCGAGACGGTACGCGGAATTCTGGCGGCGCGCGCCGGCGAGGACCCGGTCGAAATCGCGCCACAGCTTGAGGTCATGACCGGCGACGAGGCGGTGCGCCGCATCTTTGCCGTCGCGGCCTCGCTGGCAAGCCAGGTGATCGGCGAATCCCAGGTGTTGGGACAGGTCAAGGAAAGCCATCGGCTGGCCGGCCGGCACGGCATGGTGGGACCGGCGCTGGACTCATTGTTGCAGGCGGCTTACGCGGCGGCCAAACGGGTGCGCAACGAAACCGAGATCGCCGCGCGGCCCGTGACCCTGGCGTCCGGCGCGGTGCGTGTCGCCCGCGACCTGCATGGCGACCTGTCCGGCAGCACCGGCCTGATTCTGGGCCTCGGCGACATGGGCGATCTGGTCGGTGGACAATTACGCCTTGCCGGGCTGGGCCGGACAATCCTGACCGGCCCGTCGCGCCGCACCGAAGCCGAGGCGCGGCGCATGGGTTGCAACTTCGCGCCCTTCGAGAAACTTGAAGATTCGCTGACCGATGCCGATATCGTGGTTACTGCCGCCGGCACCGGGCTCTTCCTGATCACGGTCGAAGCCATGGAGCAGGCGTTGCAGCGGCGCAAGCGGCGGCCGGTGCTGATCCTGGATGGCGGCGTCCCCGCCGATGTGGAACCCGCTGTCCACGAACTGGATGGGGCCTTCGTCTATACGTTGGACGATTTGGAACAGGTAGCGCGAGAAGGCCGCGAAAACCGCGAGGCGGCTGCCGCCGAGGCGTGGAAAATCGTTGCGGCGGAAGCCGATGGCTGGCGCCGGTCCCGGGCCGAGCGCGACGCGGTACCGACGCTGGTGTCCCTGCGCAACAGGTTCGAGGCGATCCGCGACGAGATTCTGGCCGCCGATCCCAATGCGGACGCCGACGAGGCAACAAGGCGGCTGGTAAAGCGGCTGCTGCACCGGCCCAGCGAGGCGCTGCGGGACCTGGCGGCGGAAACCGGTAATGAGGCCGAAAAACAGGCGGCCGCACGGCTGGTTTCCCGGCTGTTCGGATTGCCCGATACGGGTGATGGAGACGACGACAAGGAACGGTAACGGATGAATTTTGACGAAAAACTCGGCAAGGTCCTAGCGCGCCATGATGAACTGGCGCAACTGATGACGGAAAGCGCCGCCGACGCTGGCGTATTCGCGCGCCTGTCGAAGGAATATTCCGACCTCACGCCGATCGTGGAGAAAATTCGCGAATTGAGAGCCGCCCAAGCCGAACAGGCCGATCTGGCGGGGTTGGTCGAGACTGAAGAAGACCCGGAAATGAAGGCGCTGGCACAAGAGGAATTGGTGGCGCTGGCTGACCGGATGCCCGTATTGGAACGCGAAATGCAGCTGATGTTGCTGCCGCGCGACGAGGCGGACGCGCGCAACGCCATCCTTGAAGTGCGCGCCGGGACAGGTGGCGACGAGGCCGGCCTGTTCGCCGCCGAGCTGTTCCGCATGTATCAGCGCTATGCCGACCGCCAGGGCTGGCGATTCGAGACCATAGACATCAACGAAACCGACGTCGGCGGATACCGCGAAGCCAGCGCCATGATCACCGGCCGTAACGTGTTTCAGCGGTTGAAGTTTGAATCGGGGCCTCACAGGGTGCAGCGGGTGCCGGTCACCGAAAGCGGCGGCCGTATCCATACCTCGGCCGCCACCGTTGCCGTGCTGCCGGAAGCCGAGGATGTCGATGTCGATATCGACGACAAGGATTTGCGCATCGATACCTATCGCGCGCAGGGCGCCGGCGGCCAGCATGTCAACAAGACCGACAGTGCGGTGCGCATTACCCACATTCCGTCGGGCATCGTCGTGCAATGTCAGGACAACAAGTCGCAGCACAAGAACCGCGCCCAGGCGATGAAGGTGCTGCGTGCCCGCATGTTCGACGCCGAACGGTCGCGCCGCGATGCCGAGCGCGCCGCCGACCGCAAGAGTCAGGTGGGTTCCGGCGACCGGTCGGAAAAAATCCGCACCTACAATTTTCCGCAGGACCGGATCACCGATCACAGGATCAACCTCAGTACCCACAATATACCCAAGATGCTGGTCGGCGAGGGGCTGGACGAACTCATAGATGCGCTGATCGCCGAAGACGAGGCGGCGCGCCTGGCGGAGGACTTTTGAGCGGGCCGGGTTCTATCGCGTCGTGCCTGGCGGATGGTGCGCGTCGCTTGTCGGAGGCCGGCGTTCCCGATGCCAGACGCGAGGCCAGACTGATTCTTGCCCACGCGTTGGGACTCGAGCCCGTTACCATACTAGGTTATCCCGAAAGGCCGGTTGACGACGCCGGCCCTTACCAGGACCTGATCGCCCGCCGGGCCGCGCGCGAGCCGCTGTCGCATCTGACCGGGCGCCGAGAATTCTGGAGCCTTGAGTTCGAAGTAACGCCGTCGACCCTGGATCCGCGGCCCGACAGCGAGACCCTGGTCGAGGCGGCGCTGGCCGCCATTCCCGACCGGCAGGTGGCGATTTCAATTGTCGATTTCGGCGCCGGCACGGGTTGCCTGCTGCTGGCGCTGTTGAGCGAATACCCCAGTGCGACGGGGCTTGGCATCGATATCGACGAGGATGCGCTGGCGGTGGCCCGTCGCAACGCCACGCGGTTGGGGTTTTCGGACCGCGCGGCCTTTGTCCGGGGGGACTGGGGCGAATCGCTGGCCGGACCGGTCGACCTGATCGTTGCCAATCCACCTTATATTCGCGCCGGCGACATCGCGAACCTGCAGCGGGAGGTCGCGGAATACGAACCGCGCCGGGCATTGGATGGCGGCCCGGACGGGCTGGCGGCATATCGGCGACTCGGCCCCGATATTACCGGCCTTTTGAAACCCGGTGGCGTCGCGGTGCTGGAATTCGGTCTTGGCCAGGGCCTTGACGTGGCGCGGCTGATGTCGGCGGAAAGTTTGATAGATCAAGGCTTTAGCGCCGATCTCGCCGGTCATGACCGGTGCCTCACCCTGCGCAAACTATAATTAGACCCGTTT
>CAXMQC010000204.1:0-2664 GCA_964195285.1 Akkermansiaceae bacterium | reverse complement strand
CACGGGCCTGCAGCGCCTGGGCTCGGCCGATCTCAAACCCTTCGCCCGCGACGGCGGCGTTGTTGGACATATTTTGTGGCTTGAAGGGGAGGGTGCGCAGGCCCCGCCGCACCAGCGCCCGGCACAGGCCGGCCACCAGCAGCGATTTTCCCACATCCGATCCTGTACCCTGAAACATCAGGGTGCGCGCCACCATGATCAGAACTCGATGCCGCTCTGCGCTTTGAAATCGGCGCGGAAGTGATGCTTGATTTCGGTCATTTCGGTGACCAGATCGGCGGCTTCGATCAATTCCTTCTTGGCGTTTCGGCCAGTGCAGGCGACATGCACTTCTTCGGGTTTTTGTTTGAGCGTCTCCACGATCTCGTCGATAGGCAGATAGTCGTAGCGCAGCACGATGTTAATCTCGTCCAATAGCACGAAACCATATTTGCCCGACTCGATCATTTCCTTGCCGCGTTCCCACGCCTTTTGGGCGGCTGCGATATCGCGGCCGCGATCCTGGGTTTCCCAGGTAAAGCCTTCACCCATCACCGCGATATCGATCTGGTCGGGAAAGTGATCGAGCACTGTCCGTTCACCGGTTTCCCACTTGCCTTTGACGAACTGGACAATGCCCACCTTCATGCCATGGCCAAGGCACCGCATGATCATCCCCATCGCCGCGGTGGTCTTGCCCTTACCCTTGCCGGTATGGACGATGAGCAGCCCGCCGGTGCGGGTCTTTTTGGCAAGCATACGATCCTTGGCTTCCTTGTGGCGGCGGCGTTTTTCGTTGGCAGCGGCGTAGTCGTCGGTCTGGTTTACGGGCTCTGCCATGGCGTCCTCTCTCCTGCCAGATTGTTGAGAATATCGATCGCGGCGTTGGACCGCGGATGCCAGATGTTCCGATCGATCGCCTCCCGGAATCGCTCGGCGATTTCCTTCAGCGCGGGCGCGTTGCTGTGCGCGATAAAGTTCCGCACCACCTCGTCGCCCAGATAGGCATCGAACACCAAATCGAAATGATGATCCTTGACCACCCGCGCCGTGGCGGCAAAGGCGAACAGATAATCCACCGTCGCCGCGATCTCGAAGGCGCCCTTGTAGCCATGCCGCATGACCGACTTGATCCATTTCGGATTGGCGGCGCGGGCCCGGACAATTCGGGCCAACTCGTCATCCAGTGTCCTGATCTTAGGGCTGTCCGGGCGGCTGTGATCGTTGTGATAGAGCGTCGGCTGGCTGCCCGACAGATGCCGGATGGTGGCGGCCAGCCCGCCTTCAACCTGGTAGTAATCGTCGCTGTCGAGCACATCGTGTTCCCTATTGTCCTGGTTGTGCACCACGATTTCGACATTCTTCAACCGCGCCGCGAACAGATCGTGGGCCGGTTGTCCTTCACTGCCATCGCCATAGGCATAGCCGCCCCAGGCGAGATAGGCCTCAGCCAGATGTTCATCGGTTTCCCAGCATCTTTCGTCAATCAGAGTCTGGAGCCCGGCACCATAGGCGCCGGGCTTGGATCCGAATACGCGGTAGCCGGCCCGCCGCTGCGCCTCCGTTTCCTCGATCCCGGCGGCGCGCAGGGCCTCGGCATCCCTTGTGACCTGGGCGGCGAGCGGATTGATGGCTGCATCTTCGTTCAGCGCCGCGACCGCGCGGGTGGCGGAATCGATCAGATCGATCTGGAACGGAAAGGCATCGCGGAAGAAGCCCGAGACCCGAAACACCACATCGACACGCGGCCGGCCAAGAACCGATGACGGGATGATTTCAAACCCGGTTACGCGGTTTGTCTGATTGTCCCAGGTGGGTTTTACCCCCATCAGCGCCAGCGCCTGTGCGATATCGTCGCCGCCGGTCCGCATGTTGGCGGTGCCCCAGGCGCTCAGCGCGATACGTTTGGGCCAGTCGCCGTGGTCCTGGAAATGCCGCTCGATCAGCAACGTCGCCGACTTCCAGCCAAGCTGCCAGGCGACCGGGCTGGGCACCGCGCGGCTGTCGACCGAATAAAAATTCCGACCGGTGGGAAGCACGTCGAGCCGGCCCCGCGTCGGTGCGCCACTAGCGCCCGGCTCCACAAACCTTCCATCGAGCCCGGTCAGCAACCCGTCGAGCTCGGATGTTCCGCAGGTCTCCACCATTGGCCGCAGCGTCCGGTCGATATGGGACAGGACCTCAGTGGTTCGCGGCCAACCTGCGTCCGGTCGTTGGTCGCCGTCGACCAGAGCGGCAGCGAGGAGTTCCAGCCGTTCCACCGTATCGCCAGTACTGCGCCAGTGGCTTTTATCGATAGAGGCGAGCGCATCGGGCTTGGCACCAGACCATGGATCACCCAGCGTGCAGTCCAGGGGATCGAATTTGCCAAGCCCAAGATCGGCGGCCAGGGCCCTGATCAGCGAGGCGTTTTCCCCTTTGCCGTCGTGGCGGGGCAGGCGGGTAAGCGCCACCAGGAGATCGGTCAGCTGCTGGTCCTCCGGCGGTCGACCAAAAATATGCAGCCCGTCGCGAATCTGAAGTTCTTTCAGTTCGCACAAATAATTGTCGATCTTGGCAAGCGCCGTATCGTCAGCCTCGCCGTCTGCGATGCCGACATCCGTATCAAGACCGATGGCGGCGCTGAGCGACAGGATTTCGCGCGCCAGCGGCGCCAGGCGGCGCGGGTCCATACCGGATGCCTGG
>CAXMQC010000203.1:0-7134 GCA_964195285.1 Akkermansiaceae bacterium | reverse complement strand
AGGCGCTGGCGCTACTCGAGGACCGGCCAATGCGCTGCCTGATCGTGGGTGACGACCAGGGTCGCAGCGGATATCGGCGCGAACTTGACGCGCTTATCGAAAAACTTGGTCTGCAAAGCACCGTCCATATTGTTGGCGATTGTCGCGACATGGCGGCCGCCTACAAACTGTCGGACGTGGTGGTTTCAGCCTCGACCGAGCCGGAAGCCTTTGGCAGGGTCGTCGCCGAGGCCCAGGCGATCGGCAAACCGGTGATCGCGCCCAATCACGGGGCCGCGCCGGAAATCCTGCTGCCGGACGTTACCGGCTGGCTGGTCCCGCCAAGCGACCCGCAAGCGCTGGCGGTGGCGCTGGGGAAGGCGCTGGACATGGACACCCAGGCCCGTGAACATCTGGCGCAAGCCGCGATAGCGCGGGTCCGGGACAACTTCTCAATGGGCAAGATGTGCGGCGCCACCCTGGCGGTCTATCGCGAACTTCTGGATGGATCGTCATGACAAGGGAACCGGTTCGGCGGGTTCTTGTCATAAAATTGGGCGGTTTCGGCGATTTCGTCCTCGCATTCGGCGCGTTTAACGCTATTCGGCGTCATCATGCCGACGCCCATATCATCCTGTTGACAACCAAACCGTACTTCGAACTGGCGCAAAAGAGCGGCTGGTTCGACGAGGTCTGGAGAGACGGCGCGCCGGCATGGGGCCGGTTTGGCAAGGTCACCAGATTAGTCGGCCGCTTGCGACGAACATCGTTGGATCGGGTTTACGATCTCGACAACACCCAGCGTACCGGGCGCTACCGCTTCTGGATGAGGGATTTTTGGGGCAACAAGACAGACTGGTCATACAGCAGCAGGGGTTTCCTGCCCTTCCTGCGGGCATCGAAGAACATTCCGGAGCATTACGTCGAACAACTCGTCCACCAGTTGACGGACTCGGGCATTTCCGAAATGCCGACGCCCGACCTGTCCTGGTTGACCGCGGGATATGGCGGGCGGTACGGCCTTCAGGACGGCTTTGTGCTGATCGCCCCGGGTGGGTCCTTCGCGCGGGAAGGCCGGGGATGGCCTATCGAAAAATTCTCCGAACTGACGCGCCGTTTGGCGATCGAGGGCAGGCGACCCGTGATACTCGGCCGGCCGGTGGACGCCGCCAACAATCAGGTGATTGCCGCGGCGTCGCCTGAAGCGATGGATCTGACTGGCAGGACGTCACTGTTCGATGTCGCGGTTCTGGCCACCCATGCCAGCGCCGCCCTGGGCAACGACAGCGGCATCGTTCGTCTTCTGGCGGCCGCCGGCTGCCCCACGGCGGTAATGCTGTCGGGCGCCTCGGACCCTGACCGTGATGCGCCGCGCGGACGCTATGTCGTGATGCTCCGCGAGAAAAATCTCGCCGACCTGCAGGTCAGCGAGGTTGCGGCGGCCCTACGCTTGCGCTAGATGAAGGCGCTTGAAACGGGTGTGGCCGCAACGACTAAATTGAATCGATCCCTGAGATTGCAAGAATTATGGTAGCCATCACGCTTCCGGACGGCAGCGTCCGCGAATTCGACAACCCGGTTAGCGGTGCCGAACTTGCCGCCTCGATCGGACCGGGCCTCGCCAAGGCGGCGCTCGCGATCGTCCTTGGCGGCGAGGTAAAAGACCTCGCCCATATGATCGACAGCGATGCTACGGTCGCCATCGTCACGCGTGACAGCGAGGAGGCGCTGGAGCTGTTGCGCCACGACGCCGCCCATGTCATGGCGGAAGCCGTGCAGGAACTTTATCCTGGCGTGCAGGTGACCTTCGGGCCGGCCATCGAGGACGGTTTTTATTACGATTTCCATCGCGCCGAACCATTTACGCCGGACGATCTGGTTAAGATCGAAAAGCGCATGCAGGAAATCGTCGCCCGGGATGAAATCATATCCCGCGAAATCTGGGACCGGGACGAGGCGATCGGTTTCTTCAAGGACAAGGGTGAAAACTTCAAAGCCGAACATATCGAAACGCTTCCGAATGACACGGATATTTCGATCTACCGCCAGGGCGAGTGGCTGGATCTTTGCACCGGTCCACACCTTCCTTCCACGGCGAAACTGGGCAATTCGTTCAAGCTGATGAAATTGTCCGGCGCCTATTGGCGTTGCGACGCACGCCATGCCCAGCTGCAGCGCATCTACGGCACCGCCTGGCGCAGCGACAAGGAACTGAAGGCCTACCTGCACCGCCTGGAAGAGGCCGAGAAACGCGACCATCGCCGGCTGGGCCGCGAGATGGACCTGTTCCATTTTCAGGAAGAAGCGGCGGGGAGCATTTTCTGGCACCACAAGGGCTGGATTTTGTATCGCGCCTGCCAGGACTATATGCGCCGGCGGCTCGAGGCAGCCGATTATATCGAGGTGAAGACGCCGCAACTGGTCGACCGGTCGCTCTGGGAAAAGTCGGGACACTGGGAAAAATTCCGAGAGAATATGTTCGTCACGGAAGTGGACGAATCGGATGGTGGCGCGGACGGCACCAACCGCCACATGCTGGCCCTCAAGCCGATGAACTGTCCGTGCCATGTGCAGATTTTCCGCCAGGGCATCAAGAGCTACCGGGATCTGCCGTTGCGCATGGCTGAATTCGGGTCTTGCCACCGCTACGAACCGTCCGGCGCGCTACATGGACTGATGCGGGTGCGCGCCTTCACCCAGGACGACGCGCATATTTTCTGTACCGAGGACCAGATCACCTCGGAGACCGAGGCGTTCTGCGAATTGCTGCTGTCGATCTATCGCGATTTCGGGTTCACCGACGTCGTCGTGAAATTTTCCGACCGACCGGCGGTTCGTGCCGGCGAGGACGCGATCTGGGACAAGGCGGAATCGGCGCTGCTGACGGCGACCAAGGCGGCGGGGCTGAAATATACGCTGAGCCCGGGCGAGGGCGCCTTCTATGGTCCGAAGCTGGATTTCGTGCTGAAGGATACGATCGGCCGCGAGTGGCAGTGCGGTACGCTGCAGGTCGATTTCGTGCTGCCCGAACGTCTCGACGCATCCTATGTCGGCGAAGACGGTGTCAAACATCGGCCGGTGATGCTGCATCGCGCGATCCTGGGGTCGTTCGAGCGCTTTATCGGCGTGCTTATCGAACATTTTGCCGGCCGGTTCCCGCTGTGGCTGGCCCCGGTTCAAGCGGTGGTCGCGACGATCACCAACGATGCCGACGACTATGCGGTCGCGGTGCATCGCGCGCTCGTCGAGGCAGGCATCCGCGCCGAAGTCGACACACGGCCGGAAAAGATCAATTACAAGGTCCGAGAACACAGTCATGCGAAAATCCTGGTGATGCTGGTCGTGGGCGCCCGTGAAGCCGAGGCTGGAACCGTTGCAATCCGGCGGCTTGGCGGCAAGGAGCAGGAAATTCTTGCGCTCGACGAAGCATTACATACACTTAAGGAAGAATCGACACCGCCGGACGCATGATGGCCGCGCGGCGGTGAGACTAAATTTTGTCAATTAGTGAAAGAAGCTGAGGAGGTTTCTATAGCCAGACCACCACGTAATGCGGGACCGCCGGTCCGTGAAGGCCCCCGCATCAATGAATTGATCACCGTCACCTCTGTTCGCCTTGTCGATGCGGATGGTGAAATGCGAGGCGTCGTCTCAACTGAAGAAGCTCTCGAATATGCGGCTCAGGCCGGGCTAGACCTTGTCGAGGTCTCACCCAATGCCGACCCGCCGGTCTGCAAGATTCTCGACTATGGGAAGCTCAAATATCAGGAACAGAAAAAGAAGAGCGAGCCCCGCAAAAAGCAGAAGATCATCGAGGTCAAGGAAATCAAGATGCGGCCCAATATCGACACCCATGACTATGACGTGAAGATGAGGGCGATCCGCAAATTCATTGGCGAGGGCGACAAGGTCAAGGTGACGATCCGGTTCCGCGGGCGTGAAATGGCGCATCAGGAACTTGGCATGCGGTTGTTGGCGCGCGTGCGCGAAGAGACCAGCGAAGAAACCAAGGTCGAACAGGAGCCAGCCATGGAAGGCCGGCAAATGATCATGGTGCTGGCGTCGTTGAAGTAGCCGGCGACCGGCCATATGACGATCCGGGCGCGGGGCGTTGAGCCCCGCGCTATTTTGTCGATCCGCGGGCCATGAAATGGCTTGTTGCCCGGGGTCTGCCGGATTGTGTGCGCCGGCGCGTCGGGACAGGCTGGAAAAGCTTTCCACGTCGCCCCTTGCGTCGACGGGCGTCTGCCGTTATAAGGCCGCGCGGCACGGTGTTTCGAACTCCGTGCGAACTGGCGCGACCGGGCCCGAGGGTATGCCCGGCCGCCTTTAATACGAAAGGACATGAAATGCCCAAGATCAAGACCAAAGCAAGCGCGAAAAAGCGCTTCCGCCTGACCGCCAAGGGCAAGGTACGTTTCAACAGCGCGGGGCTCAGCCATATGCTGCGCCGCCGTTCGCAGAAGATGAAGCGAACCAATCGCGGCACCCAGATCATGGCCGCCGCCGACGCTAAAACCGTCAAACGCTACTTTTTGCCCAACGGCTGATACCCGATCCTGAGGAGTCTGAATAATGGCACGCGTCAAGCGGGGCGTCACCACGCACGCCCGTCACAAGAAAATTCTGAAACTGGCCAAGGGATCGCGCGGCCGCTCGAAGAATACCTTCCGCGCCGCGATCCAGCGGGTCGAGAAAAACCTGCAATACGCCTATCGCGACCGGCGCACGCGCAAGCGCGATTTCCGCAGCCTGTGGATTCAACGCATCAATGCCGGATCGCGGCAGCATGGATTGACCTATTCGCAATTCATGAACGGTCTGAAGAGGGCCGAGATCGACCTGGACCGCAAGATTCTGGCCGAACTCGCCGTCAGCGAACCGGCGGCCTTCGAGTCGCTGGTCGGTCAGGCGCGCGAGGCGTTGGCCGCGGCCGCAAAATAACCGACAGGGGGTAGAGCGCCGCCGGACACCGGTGGTGGAATCCCGATGGACGATCTGAACAAGCTGCGCGATGAGCTTCTGGGCGCTGTCGAATCGGCGGATTCGGCGGAGGCGCTGGAAGAGCTTCGCGTCTCGGTGCTGGGCAAGAAGGGCCGCCTTACCAGCCTGATGAAAGCGCTCGGCCAGCTTTCGCCGGACGAACGGCGCGAAGCCGGCCAAGCGCTGAATACGGTCAAGGGCGCGTTCGAAGAAGCGTTCGAGGCGCGCAAGGCCACGATGGGCGATGCCGCGCTTGAGGCCCAACTGGAAACCGAAACGGTCGACGTCACCCTGCCGGTCCGGCCCGAGGCCGAGGGCCGGTTGCACCCGATCAGCCAGACCCTCGACGAGATCGTCGCAATTCTGGGCGAGATGGGATTTTCGATCGCCGAGGGTCCGGATATCGAGGACGATTTCCACAATTTCACCGCCCTGAACATTCCGCCGGAGCATCCCGCGCGGCAAATGCACGACACCTTCTACCTGCCGGAGAAGGAAGACGGCAGCCGCATGGTGTTGCGCACCCATACCTCGCCCGTGCAGATCCGTGCCATGCAGGCGGCGACGGCGAAGAAGGACGGGTCGGGCATGCCCTTGCGCATCATCGCGCCGGGCCGCACCTATCGCTGCGACAGCGACATGACCCATACGCCGATGTTCCATCAGGTCGAGGGGCTGATCGTCGACAAGACGGGCCGCATCCATATGGGCCATCTGAAGGGCTGTCTGATCGAATTCGTGCGCGCCTATTTCGAGGTCATGGACGTGCCGGTGCGCTTTCGCCCCAGTTATTTCCCGTTCACCGAACCCTCGGCGGAAATGGATATCGGCTGCACCCGCAAGGACGGCGAACTGAAAATCGGGGCCGGCGACGACTGGCTGGAAATTCTCGGCTGCGGCATGGTGAACCCCAAGGTGCTGCCCGCCTGCGGAATCGACCCGTCGGACTATCAAGGCTTTGCCTTCGGCATGGGTATCGAGCGTCTCGCGATGCTGAAATACGGCATCCCCGATCTGCGCACGTTCTTCGATGCCGACCTGCGCTGGCTGAGGCATTACGGTTTTCTGCCGCTTGAGGTGCCCACCCTGTTCAGGGGGCTGACCCCATGAAATTCACCCTGTCCTGGCTGAAAGACCATCTTGAGACCGACGCGTCGCTGAATGAGATCACCGATGCGCTGACGGCGCTTGGCCTGGAGCTGGAAGACGTCCTCGACCCGGCCAAGGATCTGGAAGCCTTTACTGTCGGCTATGTCGTGGAGGCGAAACAGCACCCCAACGCCGACCGGCTTAGCGTCTGCATCGTCGATACCGGCAACGAGAAAGTTCAGGTGGTCTGTGGCGCGCCGAACGCCCGCACCGGCATGAAAGGCGTGTTCGCGCCGGCAGGAACACATATCCCCGGCACCGGGCTGGACCTGAAGAAGGGCGTCATTCGCGGCGAAGAGTCGAATGGCATGCTGTGCTCCGAGCGCGAGATGGGGCTTTCGGACGAACATGAGGGCATCATCGACCTGCCGGAAGGCGCGCCGGTTGGAGAGTCCTTCGCAATACTAATGGGTCTGGACGACCCGGTTATCGATATCGCGATCACCCCGAACCGGGGCGACTGCCTGGGCGTCCATGGCGTGGCCCGCGACCTGGCCGCCGCCGGCATCGGCACGCTGAAGCCGCTCACCGCGACCGAGACGGTCGAGGGCACGTTCGAGAGCCCGGTTCAGTGGGAACGCGATTTCCCAAAAGGCCAGGAACAGGCCTGCCCGATGGTCGTCGGCCGCTATTTCCGGGGCCTGAAGAACGGCCCCAGCCCGGACTGGATGCAGCGCCGTCTGCTGGCCATCGGTCTGCGCCCGATTTCGGCGCTGGTCGATATCACCAACTTCGTGACCTACGATCTGGGCCGTCCGCTGCATGTGTTCGACGCCGGCAAGCTGGAAGGCGGCGCGCTGACCATGCGATTGGCCAAGGCCGGCGAAAAAATCATGGCGCTGGACGGCAAGGAGTACGAGCTCGACGAAAACATGACCTGCATTGCCGACGTCAGGGGCGTGCATGGCATCGCCGGCGTCATGGGCGGCGAAGTAACGGGCTGTACCGGCGATACGACCGAGATGTTCCTAGAGGTCGCGCTGTTCGACCCGATCCGGACAGCCGCCACGGGCCGCAAGCTGG
>CAXMQC010000202.1:0-6112 GCA_964195285.1 Akkermansiaceae bacterium | reverse complement strand
GCCAACTGGAAATGCTCGCCTAGGGCGACCATGCGGCTGGTCGTCAGGTGCCGCCTGGCGAGGTCGCGCTCGCGCCGGCCGTAATAATCCAGGTCGACGGTAAAGCAGAAGGCGGTGTAACCGGCATCGATGGCGCGGCGGACGCGGTCTTCGACCGAGGCCATGTCGTCGCGCACATAGAGTTGGTAGATCTTCGGCGCGTCGGTTTCGGCCGCGACTTCCTCCAACTCCGGCTTGGCCGTGGAACTGAGGATTGTCATCGTCCCGAAGGCGGCGGCCGCGCGGGTGGGAGCAAGCGATCCGTCCGCGGTGAAATCCTGCAGCGAGCCGATCGGCGCCATCAGCACCGGCAGGCGGAGCTTGTGGCCCAGCAGTTCGCCGCCATTGTCGATTTGCGAGACGTCGCGCAGCACACGCGGCCGGAAGGCGACCGAATCCAGCGCCTGGCGATTGCGCTTGTAGGTCGTCTCGGTTTCGGCCGCGCCCATCAGGTAGTCCCAGTGCTCGGGTGCCAGCGCGGCGCGCGCCGCCGGCACGAATTCATGGAGGACCAGGATTTCGGGATCGTCAGCCATGGACGGGGGCCTCGAGCACGATTACCGCGTCACGGTCTGCGTACAGGTAGTCACCTTGATTGATCGCGATACCGCCGAAGACCATCGGCTCACCTGCCCGCCCGCCGGCGCCCCGGCGCGGCGGCATGGCGGTGGCGCCGAGCGCCTTGACGCCGAAATCCAGTTCGGCGAATTCGTGGCTGTCGCGGATCGCGCCGTTGAAAACCACGCCCTCCCAGCCATGCTCGCAGGCCGCCGCCGCGATATTGCCGCCGCACAAGGCGCGCCGCATCGAGCCGCGTCCGTCGACCACCAGCACCTTGCCCGCGCCGCCCGCTTCCAGGACATCCAATATCCCCTTGTTTTCCTCGAAGGTCGCGAAGGTCACGACGTCCCCATGAAAATGCTCGCGCGCGGAGAAGTCGCGGAACTGCAATTCACAGACCCGCGCGTCGCCATGATCGTCGCAGATATCGGCGGTACGGATGATGCTATCGTTCGCCCTGGCCATGATGGTCCCTCCCTGTTCGGCTCCGCTGCGGTCTTACTACAGAACCGACGTGGGAGAAACCATGGGCTAGTTGGAATCAGTATTCATGCTAATGACGCGAGGGTGACTGTGTGACCCGGGCTTCACCCCAGCACGATGTCGAAGTTGCCGGCCAGGGCGCCGGGTTCGATCGCGTCGGCGGGGTCCAGCCGCACCAGCAACGCCGATGGGTCGTTGAGCCTTTGAAACAGGAAATCACGCTCGTTGCCGGCCTCGCCCGCGACATACATCTGGGTGGTCAACTCGCGGCCCGAGGCCGTGACGACGCGGAAATGGATATGGGGGGTGCGCCCCGGATAGGGCACCGGCCGGATGGTACGGAAGCTGTAGCGCCCCTCGGCATCGGTGAGCACCTGACCACGCCCCTGGAAGTTGGCATCCAGCGAGACACCGCGCCCGCCGTCGCCGGGATGGCGATAGCGCCCGTTGGCATCGCACTGCCAGATCTGGACAAGCGCGCCGGCGACCGGGGCACCGGCCGAATCGATCACTTGGCCTCCCAGGCGGGTTACCCTGCCCATCGCCTGTGCGGCGGCGCCGGTGACCCGCACCAGGTCCCAGTCGATATCGCCGTCCCAATCGACGGGATAGAACGGCCCCGCGGTCTGGCGCGGCGTCGCGTCGCCGGCCGCGGCGGCAATACGCCAGGGCCCCGCCGCCGCCAAGGCCATCGCGCCGGCGATTAGCCGCCGGCGTCCCATCGGTCTCCAAAGTCGGTCATGCATGATATGAAGTACTCCGCTGCTTGTGGCGCCAAGGATAGCGCCACGCCGGGCGGGGCCGTCAAGCCAACGACGTTCACGTTTTCCTGAGCGGGCGCACCCGCGAGCGGCGCAAGGATCAGCGCGACGGATTCCTGGCGATGACATCCGTCGCCGATATCGTCTGGCGTTCGAGCAAATCGTCGATCGCGGCGCGGCAGGCCTTGAAATGGGGGGTCTGTTTGTGGTCCTCGAACGCGGCCTGGCTTTCATAGATCTCGTAGAGCAGGAAACAATCTGGCTCGTCGCGCGCCTCGAGCACGTCGAAGGTAAGGCAACCCGGCTCATCGCGCGCGGAAGCCTGGGCGTTGAGCAGCATGGCGTCGAGGAATTTATTCCGAACCCCGGCCTTCAGTTCCATCTTGACGATGATACAATACACATGAACCTCCGTTCCTGTACGCCGCGCGTGAGATTAAGGACCGACGCCGATGACCACAAGACCCAGCCCACCGAACGGCTTGCGCCATCTGGCGCTGAAGGTGGCGAACCTAGAGGAATGCGAACGCTTCTATGTCGATATCATCGGCATGACGGTGCTGCGCCGGGCCAACGAGAATCTGGTTTACCTGACGCTGGGCAACGACAATCTGTCGCTCGGCCGGGCCCGTGCCGACGACCCGGATGCGGCGGCCGGCACGCTTGACCATTTCGGCTTCATCGTCGACAGCAAGGCCGACCTGCAGGCCTGGCACGATTATATGGCCGCCGCCGGCGTGACCCTGCTGGACGAACCCCACGACCACAGCGACGGCGCCCGCAGCTTCCATTGCAAGGACCCGGCCGGCAACGTGGTGCAACCGATCTATCACCCGGCCCTGTCGGGCCAGCGTTTCAGCCAGGAACCGTAAGCCGCATGATTCACGACCTGTCGCCATCGGCCGGGCAGCAATCGATCCTCGAGGCCCTGGAGGGTTTTGAGGCGATCGCGCAGACGAGCGACGAGGCCGCGGCCGTCGACCTGACCGCCGCGGCGATCCTGGCGGTGTTCGACGCCTATTACGCGGAATATCGCCGCCTGGCCTGGGCCGCCAAGGAGGCCTTCGAGAACCGCGACCCCGCGACCTCGCTGACGGTGGCGCGCCGCCGCCTGACCATTTACAGCGAGACCGTGCGCCAGACCGCGCGGCGCCTGACCCGCGTGCTGCCGGAACTGACCGCAGACGAACCCCTGTGGCGGCGTATTGAAGAGGCCTATGCGCCGCTGACCGCCGGGCGCTACGAGCAGGACCTGGCGTTGGCCTATATACATTCCGCGCGGCGTATCCTGTTCCAGGACGAATGGACGCCGGTAGAGTATTCCTTCGGGTTATCCCGCCAGACCGGGCAGCAGCAGAACACGGTGCATCGCGATTTCCCCGGCGGCGCAACCATCACCACCGAACTGGTGATGGAAATATTGCGGGCGCCGGAATTCAACAAGCCATTCCAGGATATCGAGCTGGACGCGACCATGATCGCCGAGCGGGCCAACCGCGATTATGGATTCAACGGCGGCGACCGGCGGGCCTTCCAGGCTATTCAGACCGTCACGTCGGGCTTCTATCGCAATCGCGGTGCCTATATCGTCGGGCGCATCATCATGAAGGACTACAGCTATCGCCCCTTCGTGCTGTCGCTGGAAAACCACACACGGGGCATCTTCGTCGACGCGGTGCTGACCAGCGGCGCCGACAGCCATAACTTGTTCAGCTCGACGCTGGCCAACTTCCACGTCACGATCCCGCATTATCACGAGCTCGCGGCGTTCCTGTACAGCATCATGCCGCAGCGGCCGCTAGGCCTGCATTACTCGACCTTCGGCGTCAATCACCTGGGCAAGGTGGCGGTGGTGGAGGAACTGCGCCGCGAGCTGTTGGCGACGGGCGAGTTGTACAACGTGGCGGTCGGGTTCCGCGGCACGGTGGCGATCGGCTTTTCCGCGCCCACATCGGACTACGTGCTCAAGGTGATCCGCGACGAGCCGACCGAACATTACAAATGGGGCGCGTTCGAGGGCATCCCCACGGTTCTTTCAAAATACAGCCGGGTGCATGAAATCAACCGCACCGGCAGCATGCTGGACAATCTGATCTATTACAATATCAGGTTGGACAAGAGCTGGTTCGCGCCGGGGCTGACCGAGGAATTGCTGGAATTCGCCGGCGAGACCGTCACCGAGCAGGACGGCTATCTGATCTTCAGGCATCTGATCGTGCAGCCCAAGATGATCCCCTTGCCGGTGTTCTTGGAAACCGCCTCGCCGGCGGACGCGCGGACCGCTGTGATCAATCTCGGCCACTGCATCCGCAACAATGCCGCCGCCAATATCTTCAACAAGGATTTGGACGGGCGCAATTACGGGGTCAGCCGGTTCCTGAAAATCTATCTGTTCGATTACGACGCGGTCGAGCCGCTGGTCGATATCAAGATCCGCACCAATCTGGGCCGCTTCGATGGCGAGGAGGATCCACCCGACTGGTTCTTCGAGGAGGGTTATGTTTTCCTGCCGGAAGAAACCGACGTCGGCCTGCGCATTCCGGACCGCGCGCTCAAGGAGCTGTTTCGCGCCGCCCATGGCGAACTGCTGACGCTGGATTACTGGGAAGGCGTACAACGCGCCCTGCAAAAAGGCCTGGTGCCGCGCCTGCGCGTCTATCCCGACGACACCCGCCTGCGCGAACGCCGCACGGATGCGTCGCGGGTGTAGCGGTGTGTAATGGACATTTGATACACACCGTTATGGGGGCGGGTCCTCATTGGGTGAATTGAGAAATATTCGATCCCCTAGAGCCTTTAACGGTTATACGGAACCGTTAAAGGCTCAAACATCCGATGCCCGGCACCAGAACTGGTGGAGCCGACCGGTTTCGAACCGGTGACCTCCTGCTTGCAAATCACGTATGGCGCGGATCATTGCGGGCCAATGTAGTCCATAAACAGCCCTTAATCTATTGTGTTCTCTTGCTTTGTGATCCATATAGGTTCAAGGCGGTTCACCGCTATTCGGTAACTGTTGTTACCAAATGTTACCAAATAGGAGATTTGGCATGCGACAGAAGATCACTGAAAAGACTCTGACCAGGAAGGCGCCAGGGGAAATTTGGGATGAATACCTGCCCGGTTTCGGCTTGCGTATTGGCAAAGCCAAGAGAACCTTCTTCGTTATGACGCGGGTCAATGGAAAGCAGCGACGGTTCACTGTTGGCAATGCGGCTATCACGAAATTGGTGGACGCACGGGAGAAGGCCCGCGACATACTCCGCGACGCGGCCAAGGGTGTTGCCCCGGAGGAAGCGGAGAGGGCGGCGGTGCGCGCCGCTGCGCGAATCCGTGCCAGAACCTTCCGGGCCGTCGCCGAAGAATACATGGGCGACCGGGTTGATCTGCGAAGCTATGGCGAAATGCAGCGCAAGCTGGACGTGGACGTTCTGCCGGTTATTGGCGACATGGCAGTTGCAAAAATCGACCGCGCCGACATTCGCGAACTGTTGAGGGACAAGGCGGCGACTTCCCCGGTCGCCAGCAATCGTCTTCTTTCCCTTATCCGGTCAATTCTCCGGTTCGCATACAAAGAGGATTATGTTCAGGCGAATGTCGCCGATGCTATCGACCCGAAGCCGGAAGCGTCCCGTGACCGTGTACTGACACACCCCGAGATCAAATTGTTTTGGAACACACTCGACAACGGTACCGGTCTGGACCCGGCAACTCGGCACTGTCTCAAATTCTTGTTGGTGACAGGGGTGCGGCGGGCCGAGGCAACGGGTGCGAAGTGGAGCGAGTTTAACTTTATAACGGACCAGTGGGTGATCCCTGGCGATCGAACCAAGAATAGTTATCCGCTTATCGTTCCGCTGTCGCTGTTGGCGCTGGACCTCTTGTACGACATGGCCGAGTTGGTGCGCGGCGAATATGTATTTCCGGGAAACGGCGACAGTCCGGTATCGGTCCACAGTATCTCACAGGCCATGAAGCGGTCGCTACCCAAGATGAACTTGCCCGGTGGGCGGGCGGTGCCGCATGACTTGCGCCGGACTCTCGTGACGGAAATGAACGAGACGCTTGGTATTGAACCGCACGTTGTCGTGGCGCTGGTCAATCATGTTTCAGGGGCGGCGCGGCGTGGCGTGGCCGGTACGTATAACCGGGCGCTTTATCTGGAACAGCGCAGGCTGGCAATGGAAGCATGGGGCAACCTGTTGACGGAGATCGTCACCGGCAAGGCCGCGCCGTCCAACGTGGTCGATCTGCGGGGGACGAAATGA
>CAXMQC010000201.1:0-3134 GCA_964195285.1 Akkermansiaceae bacterium | reverse complement strand
CTTCATTTTGGGCATTTCGGTCGTCCTTGTTCTCAATGTTTATGGAACCCCGAGGCAAGCGCCTTGAGGGCTCGTACCGTTCCGGACCGCCTCGGCATGCCCTAATTTCAGGCCGGGCCATCCGTTCCCGCAGGATTCGCTGAGGAATCGCTACGGAAGCGCGGGTTTATATAGGCCAAATGACCCAATTGCAAGCGCTCGGTGCGATCAAGAGTAAGGGGCGACGAATTGTGTCGCCCAAACGCCCCGACCGTCCTACTTGGGTGACATCAGCATGACCATTTGGCGGCCTTCCATGCGGGGCATGGATTCGACCTTGGCTTCAGCTTCAAGATCGTCCTTGACCCGATAGAGCACCTTCATACCGAGATCCTGATGGGCGAATTCACGTCCGCGTAAGCGCAGTGTGACCTTGACCTTGTCGCCTTCCTCGAAAAACCGGCGCATGGCCCGCATCTTGACCTCATAATCGTGCTGGTCGATGCCGGGGCGCATTTTGATTTCCTTGATGTCGATGGTTTTTTGTTTTTTGCGCGCTTCAGCCTTGCGCTTCTGATCGACGAATTTCAGCTTGCCGTAATCAAGGATCTTGCAGACCGGCGGATCGACATTGCCTGCCATTTCCACCAGATCCAGCCCCGCTTCGTCCGCTTTTTGCAAAGCCTCGGCGGTGGGCAGCACACCCATAACCTCGCCGTCGGCGCCGACCAACCGCACTTCCGGTGAGGTGATCAGATCGTTGACACGCCGGCTGTCCTTTTGAGGCACCGGCTGTTGATAGGGTCTTCTCGCGATGAGCGTTCTCCTTTGCTGTCAGGGCAGAACCGTGGAACCCCTAGGTGCGGGCCTGGCCCGCGGGCGGTTCGGCTTCCTTCTTGAGTCTATCCACCGCTTCGGCCAAGGCAAGAATTTCCTGGTTCTTGCCACCTAGGCGGCGGACGGCGACGGTTCGTGCCTCGATCTCGTTGGCGCCGACGACGGCAATCGCCGGTACTTTCGCGAGACTGTGGTCACGCACCTTGAAATTTATTTTCTCGTTACGCAAATCAAGCTCCGCCCGAAGGCCGGCCGCGGCAAAAGCGGCCTGGACGTCGGCGGCGTAGGCATCGGCGGCATCGGTGATGGTTGCCACCACAATTTGCACGGGGGACAGCCACAAGGGCATCCGCCCCGCATGGTTTTCGATCAGGATACCGATAAACCGTTCGAACGACCCCAGTATGGCGCGATGCAGCATTACCGGCCGGTGTTTCTGGCCGTCAACACCGACATAATCGGCATCCAGCCGTTCGGGCAGCACGAAATCCACCTGAAGGGTGCCGCATTGCCAGTCGCGCCCGATGGCGTCGCGCAACACGAATTCGAGCTTTGGCCCGTAAAACGCCCCTTCGCCGGGATTGAGCGAATAATCGAGACCAACCGCCTTGACCGCTTCCAGAAGCGCGCCTTCGGCCTTGTCCCAGACCGCATCTTCGCCGGCGCGGGTCTCGGGCCGATCGGAAAACTTGACAACGACCTCTTCGAAGCCGAAATCGGCGTAAATGGACAGCAGCAGATCGCAGAAAGCCTGCGTTTCAGAGGTGATCTGCTCTTCGGTGCAGAATATATGCGCATCATCCTGGGTAAAGGCGCGCGCCCGCATCAGCCCGTGCAGCGCCCCGGACGGCTCATACCGGTGGCAGGATCCGAATTCGGCCATGCGCAACGGCAGATCGCGATAACTCTTGATGCCCTGGCGAAAAATCTGGACATGGCCGGGACAGTTCATGGGTTTGACCGCCAGCGTGCGGTCGTCTTCGGTGTCCGCCGTAAACATGTGTTCTCGGAATTTTTCCCAATGACCGGATTTTTCCCAGAGGACACGGTCATAGAGAAGCGGTGTCTTGACCTCCTCATAGCCGGCGGCTTCAAGCCGGACCCGCATATAGCGTTCGATCGCCCGGTACAATGTCCAGCCATTTCTATGCCAGAAGGCCTGACCGATGGCTTCTTCCTGGAAATGAAACAAATTCATTTCCCGGCCCAGCCGGCGGTGATCCCGCTTCTCGGCCTCTTCGAGCTGGTGCAGATGGACCCTGAGTTCCTTATTGTCGCGCCAGGCGGTGCCGTAGATGCGCTGCAGCATGGCGTTTCGCGAATCACCGCGCCAGTAGGCACCGGCGAGCTTCAAGAGCTTGAAGCCCGTGCCCACATGGTGGGTCGATGGAAGATGGGGCCCGCGGCACAGATCGAACCAGTCGCCCTGCCGGTACACCGAGACCGCTTCGCCGGCGGGAATCGCCTGGATCAGCTCCGCCTTATATTTTTCGCCCATGTCGGAAAAGGTGTGAATCGCGTCGTCACGATCCCATTCTTCGCGCTCGAACGGAGTATCGGCCGCGATGATTTCATGCATTTTTTGTTCGATCTTCTCAAGATCGTCGGGCGTGAAGGGCTCGTCGCGGGCGAAATCGTAATAAAAACCGTTCTCGATTGACGGCCCGATGGTCACCTGTGTTCCGGGGTAAAGCGCCTGCACCGCCTGGGCCATGACATGGGCCGCGTCGTGGCGGATCAGATCGAGCGCATCGTCGTCCCTGCGGGTGATGATGCGGACCTGGGCATCCTGTTCTATCAGGCGCGCCAGATCACGGACTTCGTCATCAATCGCAACACCAATTGCGGCCTTGGCGAGACCGGGTCCGATGGTGGCGGCCAGATCGGCGCCCGTGACAGGGCCGTCGAACGAGCGCACGGTCCCGTCCGGCAAGGTGATGGCCACACCCTTACGCACCGCTTCGTCGCGCGGCGCGCTTTCGTTCGCTATGCTCATTGGGCGAACATCTAAGGGATCATCACTCCATCATTACAGCGAGAAACATAAGCTACTCATTGCCGTTTAACGTAAACTTAACGCCGCGGCAACCTCATCAAGCGGCATATCCACAAGAGAGTCACGTTGCAGGATTTTCGTTACCAGCCCGCGCGGCGCGGTCAGGGCCGGATCCGACGCCCCCGAAAACAGGACAATTGAGGGACACCCGGCGGCGGCGATCATATGCATGGGACCGGTGTCGTTGCCGATAGCGCCCACGGCTGCACCGGCAAGGGCGGCGATTTCGGCCAGACTGGTCTGCCCGGTAAGGTCGACGACC
>CAXMQC010000200.1:0-10618 GCA_964195285.1 Akkermansiaceae bacterium | reverse complement strand
GGACACCTATTACGACGAAGAGGTTGCGGCACAGTGGATGCGGGTTCGCAGTCGGTTGCAAGCTGAATTCGGCGAGGCCGCGTATCGCAGTTGGCTGAAGCCTCTGGTGCTCAGGTCGTTCCAGGACGGCAAGATCGTAATCGCCGTGCCCACCGACTTCATGCGCGAATGGGTCGAGGCGCAATATGCGCAACGCCTGATGGATTTGTGGTCGGAAGAGAACCGCGACGTTCACGCTATCAACATCGTCACGCAACCGCCGACCGTTACCCAGAAGTTGCGGCCATATCGCGAAGTACCCGTTCCCACCCGAGCCACATCGCCCGACCAGAACGGCGTTGCCATAGACAATATGGGCGCGCCACTCGACAAGCGCCTGACCTTCGACACGTTCGTGACCGGAAAGCCGAACGAGCTGGCCTTCGCGGCGGCGCGGCGGGTCGCGGAATCGTCCGAGGTCACCTTCAATCCGCTGTTTCTCTATGGCGGCGTCGGGTTGGGCAAGACCCATCTCATGCATGCGATCGCCTGGCAGATCACCCGACAGAATCCGAAGCGCCGCATCATCTATCTGTCGGCCGAGAAGTTCATGTACCAGTTCATCCGGGCGCTCAGATACAAGGACACGGTCGCCTTTAAAGAGCAGTTCCGCTCGGTCGACGTCCTGATGATCGACGACTTTCAGTTTATCAGCGGCAAGGACAGCACCCAGGAAGAGTTTTTCCATACCTTCAACGCGCTGGTCGATCAAAACCGGCAGATCGTGATCTCGGCCGACAAGTCGCCGAACGATCTGGAAGGCATCGAGGAACGCATGCGGTCGCGCCTCGGTTGGGGGATGGTCGCCGACCTGCACCCCACAACCTACGAGCTGCGTCTCGGCATCCTGCAGTCCAAGGCCGAGCCGATGGGTGTGGAAATGCCGGCGAAGGTGCTGGAGTTCCTGGCTCACAAGATTACCTCCAACGTCCGCGAGCTTGAAGGCGCACTAAATCGCATCGTCGCCTACGCCAGCCTTGTCGGCCGGCCGGTCACGCTGGAAAGCGCCCAGGAAGTGCTGCACGATCTGCTGCGCGCCAATGACCGGCGGGTGACCATCGAGGAAATTCAAAAACGCGTCGCCGAACATTTCAATATCAAGCTGGCGGAAATGTCGTCGGCGCGGCGTTCGCGGGCCGTGGCCCGGCCGCGGCAGGTGGCGATGTATCTTGCCAAACAGCTCACCGCTCGTTCGTTGCCCGAGATTGGCCGCAAGTTCGGCGGCCGCGACCATACGACGGTCATGCATGCCGTTCGCAAGGTCGATGAGCTGCGAAATTCCGACGCGGCCTTCGCCGAGGATGTCGAACTATTGCGGCGGATGCTCGAGGGCTGACGGCCGGTCTTTGCGGCCATTTTCTGCTCGCCCGGCATCGCATTGCCGGTTCACAAAAAAAGTGCGGATTCCTTTGCCTTTTGCTATAGTCCGTTTCCGTACATGGCCGGTGTCGAGTCGCACCGATTCAGCCAGGGACGGGCCTTCCTTCCGGGCGGCGAAAGCCAACGGAGTGCGAACGGAATAATCCAAGGAAACCAGGGGGTTCCCCATCCCGCCACCGGTGACAAGGTAAAATGAAACTCACGATAGAACGCGCCGCGCTGCTTCGTGCGCTAGGCCATGTACAAAGCGTCGTCGAGCGGCGCAACACAATCCCGATTTTGTCCAATGTCATGTTGGATGCAGGCGACGGCAATCTCAGCCTGACCGCAACCGACATGGAAATCGCCATTGTCGAAACCGTCCCGGCCGAGATATCGACCGGCGGCGCGATAACGGCGCCCGCGCATACGCTTTACGATATCGTGCGCAAGCTTCCAGACGGCGCGCAGATCGGCATGGAAACGGATGCTGAGGCGGGACAGCTTAACCTCAATGCCGGCCGGGCGCGTTTCAAGCTGGGCACGCTGGACACGGCGGAATTTCCGGCGATGACCGACGGCGACCTGCCGACCGGTTTCCTGGTCTCGGCTAAGGACTTCCGTTCGGTCATCGATCGCACTCGTTTCGCCATCTCCAGCGAGGAGACCCGCTATTATCTGAATGGCATCTATCTCCATGCCGAGGGCGACAACGGCGCCGACCGGCTGCGCGCGGTCGCCACCGACGGCCACCGGCTGGCCCGGGTGGAAATGCCATTACCCGATGGCGCCGCGGGAATGCCCGGGGTCATCGTCCCGCGCAAGACCGTCAACGAGCTTCGCAAGCTGATCGACGAGACCGGCGGCGACATCGACGTATCGCTGTCGGAAAACAAGATCCGCTTCGCCTTCGACGATGCGGTGCTGACCTCGAAGCTGATCGACGGCACCTTCCCCGATTACAAGCGTGTCATTCCGGTCGGCAACGACAAGACGATGGAAGTGGACCGCAAGATATTTGCCGGCGCCGTGGATCTCGTCGCCACCATCGCGACCGAAAAGTCCCGCGCCATCAAGATGACGGTCGAAAACGGCAATCTCGCGCTGTCGGCCAACAGCCCGGATGCCGGGTCGGCCGAAGAGGAGCTCGAGGCCAACTACAAGGGGGAATCGATCACCATCGGATTTAATTCACGCTATCTGCTGGATATCACCCAACAGATCGAGGGCGACCAGGCGCAATTCGTTATGGCTGACGCCAATTCGCCGACCATCGTGCGCGACGCCGCCGACGAAAGCGCCCTGTATGTTCTGATGCCGATGCGCGTGTGACGTCAATGCTCGCTGATCGCGTGAACGTTTTGGCGACCGTCGAAGATCACCGCGCCACTGGCCCTGCCGCGCTGTCGATTGCGCGATTGGCGGTGACCCGCTTTCGCTGCTACGCGTATGTGCAATTACGGCCCGATGCGCGGCCGGTCGTGTTGGCCGGCCCGAACGGGGCGGGCAAGACAAATCTCCTGGAGGCGGTGTCGCTTCTGGCGCCGGGCCGTGGCCTCAGGCGCGCCAGGCTGGCCGAGATGGATCGCCATGGCGATACCGGTGGCTGGGGCGTCGCGGCCACTGTCGCGACGCCGGACGGATCGGTGGATATCGGGACCGGGCGTCAGCCCGACGGCGAGCGGCGCGTGGTGCGGATCAATGGCGAACCCGCCCGCGGCCAGACGGCGCTGGCCGATTTCGTCAGCGCCCTGTGGCTGACGCCGGATATGGATCGGCTGTTTCGCGAAGGTGCGTCGGCCCGCCGGCGCTTTCTGGACCGGCTGGTCTACGGCTACGATCCGGCGCATGCCGGGCGTATAACCGCTTACGAACAGGCGCTGCGCGAACGGGCGCGGCTGCTGGTCGACGGCAATGGTGACGATGGCTGGTTGTCGGCGCTGGAAGAAACCATGGCCGCGCGCGGTGTTGCGATCGCCGCCGCGCGGCTGGAAATGGTACAGCGGCTGACGCGCGCGCTGGCCGGGGCGGGTGGGCCGTTCCCGGGCGTCGTCCTGTCGGTCGACGGCAAGGTGGAGGGATGGCTTGGCGCCGGACCGGCACTGGCCGCCGAGGACCGGCTGAAAGCGGATCTGAGCGCGACCCGCCGGCAGGATGCGCAGAGCGGCGCGACCGCCGTGGGGCCGCATCGCAGCGATTTGGTGGCCCGCCATCTGGCAAAGGACATGCCGGCGGCACTGTGTTCGACCGGCGAGCAGAAGGCGATGCTGATCGCCATCGTGCTGGCCGAGGCGCGGTTGCAGGCAGCCGAGCGCGGCGTGGCGCCACTGCTGCTTCTCGACGAGGTGGCGGCTCATCTCGACGAGCAGCGCCGCGAGGCCCTGTTCGATGAGATTTGCGGCCTGCCGGGCCAGACCTGGATGACGGGTACGGACGCCGCGCTTTTTGCCCCGCTGGGTAACCGCGCCCAGCATTTTTCGGTGGCCGACGCAACGGTCGCCGGGATGTAGACGGAATTGCGAAAAGGATAATTGAATGAGCGACAACGGTGACGATACCCCCAAGGGTAACGCCGGTGAAGACAAGAATCTAAATGATTATGGCGCGGATTCCATCAAGGTTCTGAAAGGCCTCGATGCCGTTCGCAAGCGGCCGGGCATGTATATCGGTGATACCGACGACGGGTCCGGCCTGCATCATATGGTTTACGAGGTCGTCGACAACGCGATCGACGAGGCGCTGGCGGGCTATTGCGACACAACGTCGGTTACGCTGAACGGCGACGGTTCGGTCACGGTCACCGACAATGGGCGCGGCATACCGGTGGAAATCCATGCCGAAGAGGGAATCTCGGCGGCCGAGGTCATCATGACCCAGCTGCATGCCGGCGGTAAGTTCGACCAGAACTCCTACAAGATTTCCGGTGGACTGCACGGCGTTGGCGTGTCGGTGGTCAACGCGCTGTCCGAATGGCTTCGGATGACCATTATGCGCGACGGCAAAATTCATGAAATGCGGTTCGAAGACGGCGTGGCGACGGCGCCGCTGGCGGTTATCGGTGATTGCGGCGAGGAAACCGGTACGCATATCACCTTTCTGCCCTCCACCAAGACGTTCACCATGATGGAGTTTGACTTCGGTACGCTGGAACATCGCCTGCGTGAACTCGCTTTCCTGAATTCGGGCGTGAGGATCAAGCTGACCGATGCCCGCCATCCCGAACCGAAAGTGGTCGATTTCCATTACGAGGGTGGCATCGAGGCCTTTGTCGCTTATCTCGACCGGTCCAGGAACGCGGCTATCGAGGCGCCGATCGCCGCGTCGGTCGAACGCGACGGCGTTACCGTCGAATTCGCCATGCAGTGGAACGACAGCTTCCATGAAACCATGCTCTGTTTCACCAACACCATTCCGCAGCGCGACGGCGGCACCCATCTGGCCGGCTTCCGCGGCGCGTTGACGCGTCAGATCAACAACTACGCCGCCACAAGCGGCATCGCGAAAAAGGAAAAGGTCTCGATCGCCGGCGACGACGCCCGTGAGGGCTTGACCTGCGTCCTGGCGATCAAAGTGCCCGACCCGAAATTTTCCAGCCAGACCAAAGACAAGCTGGTGTCGTCGGAGGTTAAACCGATTGTCGAATCGGCGGTAAACGAACAATTGGGGCAGTGGCTGGAGGAACACCCGGCCGAGGCCAAGCGGATCGTCCAGAAGGTGGTCGAGGCGGCCGCCGCACGCGAGGCGGCCCGCAAGGCGCGCGACCTCACCCGCCGCAAGGGCGCGCTGGACATCGCCAACCTGCCGGGCAAGCTGGCCGACTGCCAGGAACGCGATCCGGCCAAGTCCGAACTCTTCATCGTCGAGGGCGATTCGGCGGGCGGTTCGGCCAAAGGCGGCCGCGACCGCAGCAACCAGGCGATCCTGCCGCTGCGGGGCAAAATCCTGAATGTGGAGCGGGCGCGCTTCGACAAGATGCTGTCTTCGGTCGAGGTGGGCACCCTGATCGCGGCGCTGGGCACGGGCATTGGCCGCGACGATTTCGACGCCGACAAGGCGCGCTATCACAGCATCATCATCATGACCGATGCGGATGTGGACGGCAGCCATATCCGGACCCTGTTGTTGACTTTTTTCTTCCGGCAGATGCCCGAATTGATAGACCGCGGCTATCTCTATATCGCGCAGCCGCCGCTCTATCGGGTCAGCAAGGGGAAATCGCAGATCTATCTGAAGGATGAACAGGCCTATGAGGATCACCTCATCGACGCCGGCATCGGCGACGCCGTCCTGATACTCGGCGCCGGGGGCCAGATCGCCGGCCAGGATTTGCGCCGCGCCGTCGATATCGCCCGCAATGTGAAACATTGGCTGGAGCCGTTGGAGCGCAAGGTCGGCAGCATGCCGGTCGTCGAGCAGGCGGCGATCGCCGGCGCGCTGGACCCGGCGCTGTTGACCGATCCTGAAGCCGCCGCGCGCATGGCCGCGGTGGTTGCCGAACGGCTGGACGGGCTGGCCGACCAGTATGAACGTGGCTGGGAAGGCCAGGTGGATGTGGATGGCACCTACCTCTATACGCGCACCCTGCGCAGCGTACCCGAACGCTATGTAATCGACGGCGATCTGATCCGCAGTGGCGAGGCCCGCCGCCTGCATGCCTCGGTCGAGGAGTTGCGGGAGACCTATGGCGATCAGACCACCCTGCAAGTCGGCGATCGCAAGACCAAGGTCAGCGGTCCCGTGGGGCTGGTGGATCTTATCATGGCGCAGGGTCGCAAGGGGATCGACGTGCAGCGTTACAAGGGCTTGGGCGAAATGAACAAGGAGCAGCTATGGGAAACCACGCTGGACCCGAACGCCCGGACGCTCCTGCAGGTCAAGGTCGGGCATGAGGAGGATACCAAGGTGATCTTTTCCACCCTCATGGGGGATGTCGTGGAGCCGCGCCGCGAATTCATCCAGAGCAACGCCCTGAGTGTGGAGAATCTGGACGTTTGACCCGCCATGCGCCGTCAAGCGGATCATATTCAACCGTCACCGGCGATAAATGTATGGTGGCGTGATTCGTATTAAAGGTGGTAGCTTGGACCCGTCTAACGGACCAATAGCAATCAGGGTAATCCAAGCCTTTGGAACAGAAGAACAGCTATAGTTACGAGGATTTGCTGGAATGCGGTCATGGCCGGCTGTTCGGGCCGGGGAACGCCCAGCTTCCCCTGCCACCGATGCTGATGGTGGATCGCATCGCCAGCATTACCGCGGATGGCGGTGAGCACGGCAAGGGCGAGATTGTCGCCGAATTGGACATAAATCCCGATTTGTGGTTCTTCAAGTGCCATTTCGAGGGCGATCCGGTCATGCCGGGATGCCTGGGCCTGGACGCCATGTGGCAACTGACCGGGTTCTTCCTGGGCTGGGCCGGTGGCCAGGGCCGGGGCCGCGCACTCGGCGTGGGCGAGGTCAAGTTCACCGGTATGGTCCTTGAGACCACCAAGAATGTTACTTACCTAATCAGTATCAAACGCTTGATCATGCGTAGGCTGGTTATGGGCATCGCCGACGGCACCCTTTTGTGCGACGGCGAACCCATTTTCGAAGCCAATGATATGCGCGTGACATTGTTTACCGCGACCGAAGGGTCCTGACGAGGATTTCATGCGAAGAGTAGTCGTAACCGGACTGGGCATCGTTTCCAGCATCGGTAATAACCAGGTGGAAGTCGTGGAGTCGCTCCGCGAAGGCCGTTCGGGAATCGAGTTCTGCGAGGAATATGCGGAAATGGGTTTCCGGTCCCATATCCACGGGTCGATCAATATCGATCTGACGACACTAATCGACCGCAAGATTCGCCGCTTCATGGGTGACGGCGCGGCCTACAATTATGTGGCCATGCAGCAGGCGATCGAGGATTCCGGGCTGGAGCCCACGGATGTTTCCAACGAACGAACCGGCATCGTCATGGGGTCGGGCGGCCCATCGACCAGCAATCTGGTCGAGGCCGCGGATATTGTGCGGGCCTCGGGCGTGCGCAAGGTCGGCCCCTACCGCGTGCCGCGCACGATGTGCAGCACGAACTCGGCGACCCTGGCCACGCCGTTCGCTATCAAGGGCTACAACTATTCCATCAGCTCCGCCTGTTCGACCAGCGCGCACTGTGTCGGCAATGCCGCCGAACTGATCCAGTGGGGCAAACAGGACATCATGTTCGCCGGTGGCGGCGAGGAACTGCATTGGTCGCTGACCGTGCTGTTCGACGCCATGGGCGCCTTGTCTTCCGGCTACAACGACACGCCGACCAAGGCCAGCCGCGCCTATGACAAAAACCGCGATGGCTTCGTGATCGCCGGTGGCGCCGGCGTCGTGGTGCTCGAAGAGCTGGAGCATGCCAAGGCGCGCGGCGCCAAAATATATGGTGAACTCGTTGGGTACGGCGCCACGTCGGACGGTTTCGACATGGTGCAGCCATCGGGCGAGGGCGCGGTGCGCTGTATGAAGATGGCGCTGGCCGGATTGAACTCGCCGGTCGGTTATATCAACGCCCACGGCACCAGCACGCCGGTCGGCGACACCCGCGAGATCGAAGCTGTTCGCGAGGTATTCGGCGACAACGCGCCGCCGCTAAGCTCCACCAAGTCGCTGACCGGCCATTCGCAGGGCGCGACCGGCGTACAGGAGGTAATCTACTCGTTGTTGATGATGGACAATAACTTCATCACGGCATCGGCGAATATCGAGGAACTTGACCCCGGGGCAGAAGGCGTCCCCATCGTGCGCGAAACGATGAACGATATCGAGCTCGATTGCGTAATGTCGAACAGCTTCGGATTCGGCGGCACCAACGCGACGCTGATATTCCGGCAGCAGACCGACTGAACGAAAAAATCCGCCGCACCGGCGGGGCGACTTCAATTTCTGGCGGGCGCGGGGGGACATGACGCAGGGTACAAGTTTGATGGCCGGAAAGCGGGGCCTGATCATGGGCGTCGCCAACGACCACTCGAGCGCTTGGGGGATTGCCCGCATGCTGGCGCGGCACGGCGCCACCCTGGCCTTCACCTATCAGGACGAGGCGCTGCTGAAAAGAGTTCGGCCGCTGGCCGAATCGGTCGGCGAGAACCCGGTTCTCATGCCCTGCGATGTCTCCAGCGACGCCGACCTGGACGCGGTGTTCGACAGGCTGGCCGGCGAGTGGGGTTCGCTGGATTTCGTCGTCCATGCGGTGGCTTTTTCCAACAAGGACGAGCTCACCGGCGATTATGTCGACACCTCGCGCGCCAATTTCGCGCAGACCTTGGACATCTCGTGCTATTCCTTCACCGCCGTGGCCCAGCGCGCCGCGAAATTGATGAGCGAGGGCGGCGGCCTCGTCACGCTCACCTATTCCGGGGCCGAGCGGGTAATGCCCAATTACAATGTCATGGGTGTCGCCAAGGCCGCGCTGGAAGCCAGCGTGCGGTATCTCGCAACCAGTCTCGGCAAGCGTGGTATCCGGGTAAATGCCATTTCGGCCGGCCCGATGCGGACCCTTGCCGGGGCCGCGATCGGCGGCGCCCGCTTTGTCTACAAATGGCAGGGAGAGAACGCCCCCTTGCGCCGCAACATCACCCTCGACGATGTCGGCGGCGCGGGCCTCTATCTGCTATCGGACCTGTCGGCCGGGGTCACCGGCGAAGTTCATTTCGTCGACAGCGGTTACAACATAATAGGCATGGCCGCCCCGCCGATGTGAGGGTCGGCGCCGCGTCCGCGCAAGTAGGAAGTCCCAAAAGAAAAACGGCGGCCCGCTCGGGGCCGCCGCTATTCATTTCACCCCGACCGGGCGGGATCAGCCACTGTCGCGACTGCGGCGTGGGCCACGCGGCCCGCGGCGCTCGCCACCCTCGCGGCCACCGCCGCCGGACGGACGGGACTCGCCGACCTTTTCGGTGATGTCCTCGCCGGACTCCTGGTCGACGACGCGCATCGACAGGCGGACCTTGCCGCGATCGTCGATGGCCAACACCTTGACCTTGACCTCGTCGCCTTCATTGACGACCTCGGTCACGGTCTGCGGCCGGCCGTCATTCAGCTCGGAGATATGAACGAGCCCGTCGCGGCTGCCCATGAAGTTTACAAAAGCGCCGAAATCGACGACCTTCACGACCTTGCCGGTATAGATCACGCCAACCTCGGGCTCGGCCACGATCGACTTGATCCATTCGATCGCCCGCTCGCCGGCATCCTGGTCGACGGCCGCCACCTTGATGGTGCCGTCATCCTCGATATCGACTTTGGCGCCAGTGACTTCGCAGATTTCGCGGATGATCTTGCCGCCGGTACCGATGACTTCACGGATCTTGTCGCGCGGGATCGCGAAGGTGGTGATGCGCGGCGCATTGGCCGAGACCTCCTCGCGGGAGTCGGTCAGGGCCTTGGCCATCTCACCCAGGATGTGCAAGCGGCCACCCTTGGCCTGGTCCAGGGCGATTTGCATGATCTCCTCGGTGATCGAGGTGATCTTGATGTCCATCTGCAACGAGGTGATGCCCTTTTCGGTGCCGGCAACCTTGAAATCCATGTCGCCTAGATGATCCTCGTCGCCGAGGATGTCTGAAAGCACCGCATAGCCGTCGTCTTCCTTGATCAGCCCCATGGCGATACCGGCCACCGGGCGGGTCAGCGGCACGCCCGAATCCATCAGCGCCAGCGAGGTGCCGCAAACGGTCGCCATCGAGGACGAGCCGTTCGATTCGGTGATCTCGGACACGATGCGGATCGTATAGGGAAAGTCCTCCTTGGTCGGCAACAGCGGGCGGATCGCCCGCCAGGCCAGCTTGCCATGGCCGATTTCGCGACGGCCCGGGCCGCGCAGGAACGAGGCTTCGCCGACCGAATAGGGCGGGAAGTTGTAGTGCAGCATGAAATGCTCACGATACTCGCCTTCCAGCGCATCGACGATCTGCTCGTCCTGGCCGGTGCCCAGCGTATTGACCACCAGCGCCTGGGTCTCGCCGCGGGTGAACAGCGCCGACCCGTGGGCGCGATCCAGGATGCCGACTTCGGCGACGATCGGGCGCACCGTCTTGGTGTCCCGGCCATCGATGCGAATCCCGGTATTCAGGATGTTGCCGCGCACGATATCCTTTTCCAGCTTCTTGAACAGGCCCGCCGCCATTTCGGCGTCGAAATCCTCTTCCTCCATCTGCTTGAGCGCGGCGTCCTTGACGGCCGATACCGCCTCGAC